>DATLWA010000226.1:0-2200 GCA_035576905.1 Gemmatimonadales bacterium | reverse complement strand
TGTCGCCGTGGCGCGGCTTGCTGGCGCTGCGCTACACTCCTCCCGCAGTGACCATGAAGATGATCCGCCCCGGCTCCCTGCTGCGCCGGTCGTTTGTCGGTCTGGACGTCGACCAGAACGACCGAGGCTACTACGGGGTCGAGGTGCCGGCAGGCAACGGCGTGGGCACGGCGCGCGCCATTGCGCGGGCCTATTCCGCGTTCGCCGAGGGCGGCGCGGAGCTCCGCATCCCGCCGCAGACGCTGGCGCTCATCACCGCGCCACCCGTGATGGCGGGCGTGCGGGATGTGGTGCTCGGTCTGCCGAGCTACTTCGCGCTCGGCTTCCTGCGGCCCGGGCCCGAGGTCGCGTTCGGCTCGAGTCCGCGGGCGTTCGGTGCGCCCGGCGCCGGCGGCTCATTCGCATTCGCCGATCCCGACGCGCATCTGGGCTATGCTTACGTGATGAACAAGCTGGACTTCTACCTGACCGATGATCCGCGCGAGAAGGCGCTGCGCGAAGCGCTCTACCGTGCGATCGCGCGCGCCCCGGCAGTGGTTCGGGCGCGGGAGCACGTCGGGGTTCGGCTGTAGGGAGTACGGGCCGTCAGGCGCGGCGCGACAGGCGTAGCGGGAGTCCCAGAAACCTGCCGAAGCGTTGCGCGGCGCGCCGCAGCAGATCGAGCTCGCTCGCCGAGAGCGGCACCCATGGCCGCAGCCGCACGTCCAACGTGTTGCCGACCGTGCGCCGCCAACCGCCGACGATCTGGCCATCGACGACCACCACATGTCCGATGAGCCCGTCCACGCGCTGGCGCGGCCGGACCGCGAGCAACCGCTCGGCGACGGCGCTGCGGTCGCGGAAGCCGACAACGTACTCGTCGAAGTTCGGCAGCAGATGGGCCACCCGTAGAGACCGCCGCGCACCCCGCGGCGGAACGTGCCAATACGTGCGCCCGTCCTCGATGAAGCGCTTCAGAGTAATCCCTGCGGCCGCCACACCACGGGTCGCATCGGCGACCGTCAGCCCCGACCACCACGCGAAGTCCTGCAGCGTCGCCGGTCCGCGCGTCCGGAAGTAGCGCCGAATCAGGTCCAGCAGCGCCGCATCGTGGTCCCGGGGCGGTGACGCCGGGACGCGATCGTCGAACAGCGCGTACGTGAATTGCTTGCCGCGGCGCGGCCCGCTGATGATGACGCGATCGAGCTCCGCGCGAATCAACAGCTGCCCAACGTGTTCTCCCGTCAGTGCGCGCACCCCGCCGCGCCCCAAGAGCAGCGCGAGCTCGGAACGGGTGCGTTGCTTGCCGCCTTCCAACGCCCGTTCGAGGACACGATTGCTCTTGCGAAACACGGATGCCGTGAGCCCGAGGGACCGCGCGTGATAGGCCTGGGCGGCGCGGATGCGCGGCGCCGTGAGCTCCAACATCCAGCGCGCGTCCTCCGGCAGGATGAAGTGCCAGGTGGGGCGCAGCACATGCGTGCGCAGGATGGCTCCGCTTGCAAACGCGCGTTCGACGGCCGCATCGGTGAGACCGCTGGCGCGCTGTGCCAGCGCCCACTTGGCGCTGCCGTAGTCCTGCGACTGCACGGCGCCGAGCGAGCGTACCACGGCGGTCGCCGAACCGAGCGGCGACAGCAGGTGTTGATTGGCGAATCGCCGGCGGGCGATGGCGTTCACTTGACTCCATGAGTAGTCGGGGCTCAAATAGTTGAATGCCGACGCGAACCCGCGCAACCCTGTCCCGCCTCACTCGGCGCGCGACGCAAGGCGCCCGCGCCGTCAGCGGCAGCGCCGCTCCGCCGAGCGTCGTGAGCTCCGAAAGCGGCCGCGCCTATCGCCTGGAGCGGCTCGTCGGGAAAGGAGGATTCGGGGAAGTCCACCTCGCGACGCCCGAGCCGCGCGGCGGCCTGCCGGCCCAGGTGTGTGTCAAGATCACGGAGCGCCTCACCCCGTGGCTGCGGGAAGCGTACTTCGCCGAGCTGCTGGGCCGCGAGCCCCGGGCGCTGCGTATTCACGACCGCTTCGTGGTCACGCACGGCGGGCCCACGCGCTACTGCCTCGCCATGGAGTACGCCGAGCACGGGGACCTGGGAGCCTGGCTCGCCGGTGCGGGGTCGCAGTCGGAGCGGTTCGTGCGCCGCGAGCTCGCCGGCATTCTCTCCGTGCTCGACGTGCTGCACCGGGGCCAGGCGCTGCACCGCGATCTCACGCCGTTCAA
>DATLWA010000225.1:0-9060 GCA_035576905.1 Gemmatimonadales bacterium | reverse complement strand
TGCACCGCGCGCAGTGCGCGGTGGACGGCCTGCGGCAGCAACCCGGTGACCCCGAGATCCTGCGCGTCCTGGCCAAGGTGCTGCACGCGCTGCGCGAAATGGCCGACGACCATCGCTGGACCGAAGAGGGCGACACGTTCGCGCATCTGTGCCGCGTGTTGTCGTGGCCCGCGGACCCGGCGGAATTGGCGCGGCCGCTGCGTTCCGGCCTGTTCGCCGCCGAGCAGAAGCTGCGGAACCGGCTGGCGAGCGCGGCGCTCTTGGCGGAGCGCCAGCCCGCGACCCCCGAGGCGCCCGTCGAGCGGGACGTCCCGGAGGTCGAGCAGGTGGCTTAGCTGACGGTGATCTGTTTGATCATGCCATGGACGAGGTGTGGCTTGCCGTCCTTGGCGTCGGGCCAGAAGCAAATCACCATATAGTTGCCGGGCTTGAGCGTCACAGTGAATGTGGCGCTCATGCCGTTGTCGATCCCCGCGACGCCGCCCAACCAGCGGCTGGCGGGCAGCGGCCCCTTCTCTCCGCCGGTCTCCCACTTCACGAAGTCAGCCGCCGTTTTTCCAGGCGCGAGCTCCGCCACGACGATCTCGTGCGCCTGCGGCCCGGCGTTGTCCACGCGCACGACATGCGTCCCGGCTGTGAGAGGTTTGTCGAACGCAAAGTCGTAATCGCTGAGCTTGACGGTGATGTCCGCGGCAGGCAGGGCGGGCGCCGCCGCCGTCCCCGTCACGACGAGCGGATGCAGCATGCCCTTCATCACGTGGGGCTGGCCGTCTGCCGCGGGGATCATGCAGAGCACGAGGTAGTGCCCGGGAGCGAGGACCTCGGTCACGGTGGTCGAGTCGCCTGGATCGATCGCGTTGGGACCGCCGGCGTACGACACCCAGGCGGGCGGCGGCGCCTTACCCGACATCACGTCCGCCATGGCCGCCTGGAAATCGGCGAGCGTCTTGCCCTCGGCGAGCTTGAAGATGGACGCGTGGTGCAGCTCTTTGCCGTGGTTGACGAGCCGCAGGGTCGTGAGGCCGGCGGCGAGCGTGTCGGGTCCCTGGAAGGAGTATTCGGCGGCGGTGAACGTCACGAGCGTCGGCCCAACCGGCGCGCGGGGCGCGCAGGCGGCGGCGAGCGTGAGGGCAAACAGCGTGAACCAGCGTGTGGACATCGCATCCTCGGGGGGAAGTGGGCGGCGAATGTAGCCGCCGGTGCGCGGTTGCGCACGCCGCCGATCCGGTGCCTATTTTCTGCGCCCTGACAACCGCCATCGGAGACCAACGCCCATGAGACACGTCACCCGCGGTCCTGAGCGCCTCCTCCTCCCCGCGCTGAGCGCGGTGCTGCTGCTCCTCGCCGTCGCCGCGTCGTCGTTGCCCGCACAGTCGCAAGCCACCACTGGCGTGATCCGCGGCGTCGTGTCCGACCCCTCCGGCACGCCCATCGCGGGCGCGCAGGTGACCGTACACGACGTTGAGACCAACTTCGAGCGCACCGTCCAAAGCAACGAGCGCGGCGTGTTCGTGGCATTGCTGCTGCCGCTCGGCACGTACAGCGTGACCGCGCGCGCCGTCGGCTACAGCCAGGCGACCCGGACGGGCATCCCGGTGCGGGTGGGCGAGACGGTGGACCTGGCGCTGAAGCTCGGCGCGGTCGAGCTGGCGCCGGTGGTAGTGGAAGCGCAGCAGACGGCGGTGGATCCGGCGCGCGTGCAGACATCCACGGCGCTGCCGGTGCAGGCGGTCGCGGGTCTCCCCAACAACGGCCGCAATTTCCTGAACCTCACGCTGCTCACCCCCAACGTGGCGATCGTGCAGGGGCCGGACGGCGACGAGCTGACGGTGGCGGGCCAGCGCGGCATCCAGAACAACGTGTCGGTGGACGGCGCCGACTTCAACAATCCGTTCTTCGGCGAGCAGCGCGGCGGCCAGCGGCCCGCGTTCACGTTCAATCTGGACGCGGTGCAGGAGATCGTGGTCACGTCGGGCGGCGCCAGCGCCGAGTTCGGGCGCTCCAGCTCCGGCTTCGTGAACGTGATCACGAAGTCGGGCACCAACCAGCTGCGCGGGTCGCTGCACTATTTCGGGAAGTACGACTGGCTGTCCGGCACGCCGCAGCACACGCCGGTCTCGGGCCCCGTGCAGACGTTCAAACCCGACTTCGCCCAGAATCAATTCGGGTTCACGCTGGGCGGGCCGATCAAGCGGGATCGCGCGTTCTTCTTTCTGGCGTACGACCAGCAGATCTACAACGACGTGAAGCAGAAGAACCGGCCGCAGAGCACGGCGCTGGACTCGCTCACGACGTTCCTGGCGGCGCGATACCCGGTGCTCGCCAATGATTTCGGCCCCATCGCGCGCACCAACGACGCGCGCGCGGCGCTGGCGAAGTTCGACCTGCGGCTGTCGGATCGGAACAACTTCTCGCTCAAGTACAACTACACGTGGTCGCAGCAGAAGAACGGCACGTTCGACGTCGACACCTGGGGGGCGAGCGCCGGCGGCCTCGAGAAGGACAAATCGAACGCCGTGAACGGCAGCCTCATCTCGTACCTGTCACAGGCGACCTCCAACGAGCTGCGCTTCCAGTTCGCCCGCGAGGACCGGCCCCGGCCGTACGACGGGCCCAACAATCCACTGGGCGATACGACGGGCGTGTCGTCGATTTTCGGCTCCGCGGTGCCGTTCCACGACACCGACGTTGATTTTGCCAACGCCTTCCGTTTCGGGATGCCGTTCTTCCTCCCCATCCCGGACGATCACGACACCCGCGTGCAGCTGCTCGACAACGTGTCGATCACGCGGGGCAATCACGTGATCAAGCTGGGCGGCGAATGGAACCGCACGGCCACCACGCAGATCTTCGTCGGCTTCGCCGACGGGCGCATGGCGTTCGATAACGTCAACGGCTTTATCAATTTCGTGAACCAGGGCTCGCACTACATCGAATGCTCGGACGGCTCCAGCGGCGTCTATCCGGGGTTCACCTGTCCCGGCGGCACGACGATCGTGGGGCCCGTCATCCTGTATCTCCAGGGGTCAGGCGTCGGGTCGGTGACCACGAAGGAAGCAGGGACCCAGACCATCACGCAGAACGAATTCGCCGGGTTCCTGCAGGACACGTGGAAGCCGTCGGCCGGGCTGACGCTCAACTACGGCCTGCGCTGGGAAGCGCAGATCGAGCCCAACCCGATCACGCCGCCGGGATCGGTGTTCTTCGCGCCCTGGATCGATTCGACCGTGACCACGGCCCAGGGCTCGTTCACGTTCCCGTCGGACGGCCGCATCCCCTCCGACAAGAAGATGTGGCAGCCGCGGCTGGGCATCGCCTGGGACCCGCACGCCGACGGCCAGCAGGTGTTCCGCGCCAACGCCGGCGTCTATTACGCCCGCATCCCGGGGCTCAACCTGGCGAGCATCCGCAGCACCAACGGCTCGCTGGGCCAGACGCTGTTCGGCTCGAGCGGCACGGTGAGCTTCCTGCCGCCGCCGGCGTACGACAGCCTGTTGCCGCTCTCCACCGGCACGCCGTTCCAGCCCGACGTCTACGTGGCGGACCGGAATCTGCGAAATCCGCGCACCATCAATCTGACGGCCAGCTACGACCGCCAGTTGGCTGCTGACCTGGCGGTGTCGTTCACGTACACGCACGCGCGCGGCGACTATCTCACGCGCTTCGTCAATCGCACCGACGCGGTGTTCGGCAGCCCGTTCTCGGGCGGCCCCAACGGGATCGGGCGGTTGTTCAACGTCGAGAGCAGCGCCAAGTCGCGCTACAACGGCTTCACGGTCGGACTGCGGCGCGTACTCGATCCCAAGCTGCAGTTCGACGTGAACTACACGCTGTCGTTCGACAAGTCGGACGACGACAACGAACGCGATCCCTTCACGTTCCGCTACGCCGAAGCCGACTCGCTCCAGAAGGAGTACAACTGGAGCGATCGCGACCAGCGCCACCGCTTCAACGGCTGGGTCCTGGCCAAGATCAAGGGCTTCAGCGTGAACAACCGGGTGAGCATGTACTCGGCGCAACCGGCCTCGGAAAAGTGCGTCGGCAACGCGCCCAGCGGTCAGCGGGCGCTGTCGCCCCAGGACCGCATCTGCGGGGATGGGCACATCCTGCTGCGCAACACCCTTCGCAAGGACAACGCGTACTTCTCGTGGGATGTGCGGATCTCGCGCGCGTTTGCGGCGGGACCGCAGGGCCAGCTCGAGGCGATGGTGGAGATTTTCAACCTGACCAACGCCGACAACTTCCGCGATCCGTCGAATACGATCTACTTGAACTTCGACGGCACGTTGCGTTCGGGTTTGGGTGATCCGCGGCAGTTCCAGGCAGGGCTACGCTGGGTCTTCTAGACGCATTGCTGCGGGAGGGAGCGGCTTACGCTCCCTCCCGCCGCTCCAGCAGCGCAATTCCTGAAAACCGCTTGAACTGTGCCTTGCGCGCGCGCGAGGCGAACAGTCCCAGGATGCGCCAGAAGAACATCATCTTGGGCACGCGCTTCAGCCGGATGCCCTCATCCATCGTGTTGCGATACTCCGCCTCGCGCCAGCCGTAGGGCTCGAAGAAGCGCGTGTCTTCCGCCGGCGCGAAAATGAAGGCGGCGTTGCCGGCGGTGGCGGTCTTGCCCCAGGTGCGCTGCATCCACTGCAGCAACAGCGGCGACGCGATGTCGATCAACCACCAGCCGAACGCCGGTTGCGCGGCGAGATCCTTGGCGAGGTCTGCGACCTGCTGGGGCTGCAGGTAGATGAGCAGACCCTCGGTGACGACCAGCACGCGGCGCGCGCTCTCCGCCACACCGGCGAACAACGTGCGGCGCGCCGCGGCGTCGCGCAGGTCGACCTTGGCGAACTCCACGGTGCACGACGGCGTTTCCCCCGCGAGCTGCTGTTCCTTGTAGGCGAGGATGTCGGGCAGGTCCACGTCCACCCACCGCAGCGTCTTGGGAAGCGCCAGGCGGTAGGGGCGGGCGTCGAGCCCCGCCGCGAGATTCAACACCGTGTCGACGCCGTCACGATCGACGGCGCGCAGGATGATCTCGTCCATCACCGCCGTCCGGACGATCATCGGCCAGGCCCAGCGCCGTCCTTGCTTCATCCCGCGCAGGATCGCTTCGCCCTGCTCGCCGGCCAGGCGGCGGGCGTAGGGATCGCGGAACAGGGGGTCGCGTCGCTCGGATTCCATGGCGCGATACAGCGCCACCCAGCGGGCCGTGTCCGAGACGTGTGTGATGGGGCTGGTCATGGGCTGGGAAGGTACCGAGGCTGCTGCTCCTTGAGAATAGCGGCCGCCAAGGCGACCTTTCGCCCACGCCTGAGCCGGTAGCTCAGTTGGTAGAGCAACGGACTTTTAATCCGTAGGTCCTGGGTTCGATCCCCAGCCGGCTCATCCGCTCGTGCCGTTGTGTGCCTATACTTAAGACAGCCCCGCGCCCGGGAGACCACCGTGACGGTTGTGTGGATGGACGGGAAGTTCTTGGACCGTGACTCCGCCATGGTATCGGTGTTCGACCACGGCTTGCTCTACGGCGACGGCGTGTTCGAAGGCATCCGGGCCTACAACCAGCGCGTCTTCCGGCTGGAGCGCCACCTCGACCGGCTCTACAACTCGGCCAAAGCTGTGTGGCTCGAGATTCCGATGGACAAAGCGGCCATGGGAAAGATGGTGGAGGCGGCCGTGGTCAAAAGCGCGCTGCAGGATGCCTATATCCGCCTCGTCGTGACGCGCGGCGTCGGCGACCTGGGGATGGACCCCCGCAAGTGCCTGAAGCCCACCGTCTTTTGCATCGTCGACACCATCGCACTGTGGCCCGCCGATCGCTACGAGAAGGGCCTCAACTGCATGACCGCCGCGACGCCGATCAGCCACAAAGAGACCCTGCCGCCCCGCGTAAAATCGCTCAACTACCTCTCCCACATCCTCGCCAAGATCGAAGGCATCGCCGGCGGCGCGGATGAGGTCATCATGCTCGATTCCGCGGGCTATGTGGCCGAAGCGAGCGGCATGAACCTGTTCGCCTTCACGGAAGGCGCCCTGAAGACGCCGCCCGCCTACGCCGGTATTCTGAAGGGCGTCACCCGCGAGGCCGTGATGGAACTGGCCCGCGACGCCAACTACGCCGTCGAGGAAATTCCGCTCAACCGCTACGATCTCTACACGGCCCAGGAAGTCTTTTTCAGCGGCACCGCCGCGGAAGTCGTGGCCGTGACGAAGCTGGACGGGCGGGTCATCGGCTCGGGACGGCAGGGGCCGGTGACGCGGGATCTCGCCACGCGGTTCAAGGCCCTCGCCACCCGGGGCGACTAGCGCCCGCGGTGCGGGCACTTGGGATCCTCGCTCAAGCCCCGGTCCCCGGCCGGGTGAAAGCACGTCTCGCCGACGAAGTCGGTCCCTCCGTCGCCGCTGAGGTCTATTGGCAGCTGGGCCGCCGCGTAGTCGCCGCGGTGGCGGCCCCCGGACTACGCACGACTGTGTGGTACGCCCCGGCCCACGAGGCCGCCTTCGTGCGGGAGTGGCTCGAGGGTGTGGGACGAGTCGAGCTGCGCCCGCAGCCGGCCGGGACGCTCGGTGTGCGCCTGACCTTCGCGTTCGCCCGCCATTTCCAGGACGGCGCGGCGCGCAGCGGCAGCGGCGCCGTGATTGTGGGGACCGACTGCCCGGGCGTGGACCGCCGGCTGGTGAACGAGGCGTTCACCGCCCTCACGCGGTTCGACCTCGTCATGGGGCCCACGCTCGACGGGGGGTACTACCTCCTGGGGTTACGAAGCCCCGCGCCTGAGCTCTTTCATGATGTACGGTGGGGCACCGGCGCCGTGGCGGCCCAGACCAGGGCCCACGCGGCCGCTTTGGGGCTCCGCACCCAACTGCTGCGCCCGCTGCGAGATGTGGACACGGCCCGCGATGCCCGGGCCTTGGGTTTGCTCACAACTATTGACGGGACTTAGGGTTCGCCCATATTGAGGCCTCCCTGGAGCGCCGGTGGGAGTCCCGAGGCTATGGCTTGGAGGGTAATTGCTCACGGCGATCAGGTCTGGCACGTGGACGCCGTGGCCGAACGAAGGGCGAATACCGCGGCCTGGCAGCTGATGCTGAGCTTCCGCGCGGCTTCCGCGCCGGCCCGGCCGCAGGCGGTCTGGGCGCCGTTTCCCCTGGAGGCGACCTCAAAGTCGTCGCTGTACATCCAGGCGGAGCGGATTCCGGACGCGGCGCTGCTGCAGCTGCTCACCGAGCGCCTGGCGTGAGCGTGGTCGATCTGGCGGTGCTCCGCCGCATTGCGGCGGCGGTGGCGCGGCTCCGGGGCGAAACGGTGCGGGACGTGACGGTTGGAGCCGACCTGCACCGGCTCAAGGTGGAGCTGGAGAGCGGGATGATCCTGGTGGTGGCAGCTGAGCGCGACGCCCAGGGCCGGCCGCGCCTCGAGGTCGATGTGGTGACGGCGCCGCAGGACGTCGGGTCACGCCACCAGATCGAAGTGCGGTTTGACTGAGCGCCTTCGGTTTCAGGACTTCCGCTTCGAGCGGCTGACCAGCGGCAAATGCCGCGCCCGGGTCGTGCTGGGATGGACGGACGGCCGGGAGTTCGTCGGCGAATCGGACGGGGTGATATCGCAGACGGGGGAGCTGCGCTGTTCGGCGGCGGCCGCCGTGAAGGCGTTGGAGCGCGCCGTCGATCCGGCGATGGGGTTCGAGCTGCTCGGCGTGAAGGCCGTGCGGGCCTTCGATGCCACCGTCGTGATCGTCTCTCTCTCCGCCCGCGACGCCGAGCGTGCGTCCCGGCTGGTGGGGTCGTATCTGACGGATAATGATCCGCCGCGCGGTGCCGCGCTGGCCGTGCTGAACGCGACGAACCGTATACTGGGGAACTACTTCTCGACTCGATGAAACACGCCTGCTGGTCTTTGCTCGCTTGCCTCGCCGCCGCCTGTGGCGGTGGCGCCCGCCCCGGGGCCCTCGTCCCGGCGCCGGCGAGCCCGCTGGCCGTTCATTCGGCGGACTCCCTGGGGCACGCGCTCGCGCGCCAGACCAGGGACTCGGCCGCCGACCAGGCGGTGCTCGACACGCTGCGCTCGGGCGTGCCGCGGGACTCGACGGCCAGCCGCGATTCACTCGCCGGCGCGCGGCGCGGGGACTCGCTCCCCAACGTGCGGGGTGAGGAAGTGGTCGGTGAAGCGGAGCGCCTGTTCGGCCCGGAAGGCCGCCAGGTGGTGGGCGCCGCGCCGCAGGCGACGTTCGACATCGACGTTACCAGCTTCTCGACCAACCGGCGCGTGCTCCAGTACCTGGAGTTCTTCCAGGTCGACGCCCGCGACCGCTTCGAGATCTGGCTGTCGCGCCTCGGCCGCTACCAGGGCATGATACGGGAGCGGCTGCGCGCCAAGGGCCTGCCCGAAGACCTGTTGTATCTCACGCTGATCGAAAGCGGGCTCTCCAACACCGCCGTGAGCCGGGCGCGCGCCGTGGGGATGTGGCAGTTCATCGCCGGGACGGCGCGCCTGTACGGCCTGACGGTGGACCCGTGGGTGGACGAGCGCCGCGATCCCTATCGCGCTACCGACGCCGCCGCGAACTATCTCGGCGATCTGGTGGAGCGTCTGGGCAGCGTGTACCTCGCGGCCGCGGCGTACAACGCCGGCGCCGGCCGCATCGAGCGGGGCATCGGCCGCCTGCCCGGCGATCCCGACTCGGTCAGCGACCTGACATTCTTCCAGCTCTCCGACCGGCGCTATTTGCGGCGGGAAACGCGCGATTACGTGCCCAAGCTGATCGCCGCGTCGCTCATCGCCAAGCAGCCCGAGCGCTACGGCTTTACCGACATCGAGCCGCTGCCGCCGCTGGTGTTCGACGAGATCCTGATTCCCGACGCGACCGGGCTCGACGTCATCGCGCGACTCGCAGACACGACGGCCGCGGCGATCGTCGAGCTCAATCCCCAGTTCGTCAGGGGTGTCACACCGCCGGGGCGTGCGGTCACCGTGCGTATCCCGCGGGGCACCGGCGCGGCGGTCGCCGAGCGCTATGCCGCGTTGCCGGTCACCCAGCGCATCACGTTCGTCGATCATTATGTGAC
>DATLWA010000224.1:0-9031 GCA_035576905.1 Gemmatimonadales bacterium | reverse complement strand
GTTCAAGCGGGTCGTGGAGGGACTGCCCGCTGAGTGGAGTGCCGAGGTCGCGGCCTCATGCATCTGCCACACGATGGAGGAATGTCTGGACGCGGCGGACGACCTCGGCTACCCGGTCGTCGTACGCCCCAGCTTCACGATGGGCGGCGCCGGCTCGGGCCTGGCGTACGACGTGGAGGACCTGCAGCGGATCGCCGGGCTCGGCCTGTCGCTCAGCCCGACCACCGAGGTGCTCCTCGAGGAGTCGATCCTCGGCTGGAAGGAGTACGAGCTCGAGGTCATGCGCGACCACGCCGACAACGTCGTGGTCGTCTGCTCCATCGAGAACCTCGATCCGATGGGCGTACACACGGGTGACTCGGTGACGGTGGCGCCCGCGATGACGCTCACCGACCGCGAGTATCAGCGCATGCGCGACGCCGCGATCGCCATCATCCGCGAAATCGGCGTCGAGGCGGGCGGCTGCAACATCCAGTTCGCCGTCAACCCGGCCGACGGCGAGATGCTGGTGATCGAGATGAACCCGCGCGTATCGCGCAGCTCGGCGCTCGCCTCCAAGGCGACCGGGTTTCCCATCGCGCGCATCGGCACCAAGCTCGCCGTGGGCTACACGCTGGACGAGCTGCCCAACGACATCACCAAGACCACGCCGGCGTCGTTCGAGCCGGTGCTCGACTACGTCGTCGTCAAAGTGCCGCGCTTCGCGTTCGAGAAATTCCCGACGGCCGACTTCCGGCTCACAACCCAGATGAAGTCGGTGGGCGAGGCGATGGCCATCGGTCGCACGTTCAAGGAAGCGTTCCAGAAGGGCCTGCGCGCGCTCGAGACGGGGCGGCCGGGGTGGGTGACCGGCGCCACGCTCGCCGACGACCGGCTCACGATGGATAGCCCCGAGGACCTGCGCGTGGCGCTGCGCGTGCCCACGCCCGAACGCGTCTTCCAGATCAAGCGGGCGCTCCAGGCCGGGCTCAGCCCCGAGGCCATCGCGCAGGCGAGCGGCATCGATCCCTGGTTCCTCTATCAGATGGAAGAGCTGCTCGCGGCCGAGCGTTGGTTCGCGGGGGTGAAGGCGCCGGGGGCGGCGGAGCTGCGGCGCATGAAGCGGCTGGGATTCTCCGACCGTCAGTTGGCCCAGCTGGCCGGCGGCACGGAGGACGCGATTCGCGAGCGGCGCTGGCAGCTCGGCGTGCACCCCGCGTACAAGACGGTGGACACCTGCGCCGGCGAGTTTCCGTCGTCCACGCCCTACCTCTACAGCTGCTACGACGACGAGAACGAATCGGAGCCGCTGGGCGAGCAGGGCATCGTGATTCTGGGGAGCGGACCGAACCGCATCGGTCAGGGCGTCGAGTTCGATTACTGCTGCGTCCGCGCCGGACTCGCATTCCGCGAGCTCGGGTTCAAGACGATCATGATCAACTCGAACCCCGAGACGGTGTCGACCGACTTCGACATCTCCGACAAGCTGTACTTCGAGCCGCTGACGTTCGAAGACGTGATCGAGATCGTGCGCTGGGAGCGTCCCAAGGGTGTCGTGGTGCAACTCGGCGGCCAGACGCCGCTGCAGCTCACCCGGCGGCTCGAGGCGGCGGGCGTGCCGATCCTTGGCACCACCCCGGATGCGATCGACATCGCGGAAGACCGCGAGCGCTTCGAGGGACTGGCGCGTCGCCTCGGCGTGACGCAACCGGAGAACGGCCTGGCGCGCTCGGTGGACGAGGCGGTGGCCGTCGCGGTCCGCATCGGGTATCCGGTACTGGTGCGGCCGTCGTACGTGCTGGGCGGGCGGGCCATGGAGATCGTGTACGACGAAGGCACGCTGCGCGACTACTTTCTGCGCGCCGCGCGGGTGGCCCCCGAGCACCCAGTCCTGATCGACCGCTTCCTGGAGGACGCGTTCGAGGCGGACGTGGACGCCATATCCGACGGCACGCGCTGCGTGGTGGCGGGCGTGATGCAGCATATCGAGGACGCCGGGGTGCATTCGGGCGACTCGGCTTGCGTGCTGCCGCCCTACCTGATCGGCGACCGCCAGGTGGAGGAAATGCGGCGCCACGCCCAGTCATTCGCCAAAGCGCTGGGCGTCGTGGGGTTGCTGAACATCCAGTTTGCGGTCAAGAACGGGATCGTTTACGTGCTCGAGGTGAACCCCCGGGCCTCCCGCACCGTTCCTTTCGTGAGTAAGGCCACCGGGGTGCCGCTGGCGAAGCTGGCGGCGGCCGTGATGGTGGGGCGCACCCTGGACGAATTGGGCGTCCCCGATGAGCTTCCCGTCCCTGGCGTGGCGGTGAAGGAGGCGGTCTTCCCCTTCACCAAACTGCCCGGAGTCGATACCGTGTTGGGCCCGGAGATGCGCAGCACCGGCGAGGTGATGGGGATCGCCGACAGCTTCGGGATGGCGTTTGCCAAGGCCCAGATCGCCGCGGACGGCAGTTTGCCGCTCGCAGGGGCGATCTTCGTGACGGTGAACGATTCGGACAAGCCGACCGTGCTGCCGATCGTGCGGCGCTTCCACGAGATGGGATTCCGCATCGTGGCGACGGACGGCACGGCGAAGTACCTCCGTTCCCGGGGAGTCCCGGCGGAGCGGGTGGCGAAGGTGCACGAAGGCCGGCCTAACGCGATCGACCTGATCGTTTCGGGCGAGGTGCACCTGCTGATCAATACGCCGCTCGGCAAGTTCACGCAGGCGGACGATTACGCGATCCGCCGCACGGCGCTCGTGCACCGGGTGCCGTATACGACGACGATGTCTGCCGCGAGCGCGGCCTGTGACGCGATCATCGCGCTCAAGAGCCGCACCGGCAGTGTGAGGAGTCTCCAGGAATGGCACGAAAAAACGACCGCGGAAAATCGGGTGCCGGCGCCGGCAAGCGCGCCGCCGCCGCGCGGCCCGCGGGCCGTGCGCGCGTAGCCGACAGCGCCAAGAGCGCCAAGGGGGCGAAGCCCGCAGCGAAACCGGGCAAGCCCGTGAAAGCGCCCGCGCCGCCGCCGCCGCCCAAGATCAAGTTCAAAGGACGGCTGCTCGAGAACGAGCCGCTCTCCAAGTACACCACGTACCGGCTGGGCGGGCCGGCGCGCCTGCTCGTGCTGCCCGCCGACGTCGAGGACGTCACCAAGGCGCTCGACATGGCGCGCGACCGCGGGCTGCCGTGGCTCGTGCTGGGGCTCGGGTCGAACGTGCTGGTCAAAGACACGGGCTTCCCCGGTCTCGTGATCCGGATGGGGAAGGGCCTCGACAAGTTCGAGATGAAGGGCGCGACGGCCATCGTCGGCGCTGGCATGCCGACGCCGATTCTCGCGCGCCGCACCGCCGAGGCCGGGTTCGTGGGCGTGGAGCGCTTCATCGGGATCCCGGGGACGGTAGGCGGCGGTGTGTACATGAACGCCGGTGCGCACGGGGCGGAGTTCGCCGAGATCGTCACGGAAGTCACCGTGATGGACGCGCAAGGTAAGGTGAAGCAGCTCACGCGCAAACAGATTCCGTTCAAGTATCGCGCGTCCAACCTCGGCAACGTGATCGTGCTCGAGTCGAAGCTCGGCCTGGGTGAAGAGGCGCCCGCGAAGCTCAAGGAGCTGCAGGGCAAACTGCTGCGCTGGCGCAAGGCGGGGACGCCGTTCGACCAGCCGTGCTGCGGCTCGGTGTTCAAGAATCCCAGCGGCGCCAAGACCGCAGGCATGCTGATCGACGAATGCGCCCTCAAGGGCACGCAGATGGGCGGCGTGCAGGTGTCGACGCTGCACGCCAATTACTTCGTCAATCTCGGCAACGGCACGGCGACCGACGTCCTCAAGCTCGTCGATCAGGTGAAACGGACCGTCGCCAAGAAGACGGGTGTCGAGCTCGAGCTCGAGATGAAGGTCGTGGGCTAACATGGCCGACTTCTTCGTACACGAATCGAGCTACGTCGACGACGGTGCCGTGATCGGCAAGGGCACCAAGGTCTGGCATTTCTCCCACATCATGGCGGGCGCCGTGATCGGCGAGCGCTGTAATCTCGGCCAGAACGTCGTGGTGATGCCCGGCACGAAGCTCGGGAACAACGTCAAGGTGCAGAACAACGTCTCGATCTACGAGGGCGTGACCCTCGAGGACGATGTGTTCTGCGGTCCGTCGATGGTGTTCACCAACGTGCTCAATCCGCGCAGCCATGTCTCCCGCAAGAACGAATACCGTGCCACGCTCGTGAAGCGCGGTGCGTCGATCGGCGCCAACGCCACCGTGGTGTGCGGCGTGACTCTGGGCGAGTTCGCCTTCGTCGGCGCCGGCGCCGTCGTCACCAGCGATGTCCCGGCGTACGCCCTGATGGTGGGCGTGCCCGCGCGCCGCGTCGGCTGGATGTGCCAGTGCGGTGAACGCCTGCAGGTCGCGGGTGGCAAGGCCGCCTGCGCCGCCTGCGGCTCCGGCTACGTAGAAACGGGCGGCACGCTCCGCCCCACACAACCCACCCCGGCCGCCCGCTGATCGCGGGCCGCCCTGGAGAAACTGCCGTGAACGTCCCACTGCTGGACCTGGTGGCGCAGTACCGCGCCATCAAGGACGACGTCCTCCCCGCTGTGCAAGCGGTCATCGAGACGCAAGTCTTCATCATGGGCGGCTCCGTCGCGCAGCTCGAGACGGAGGTCGCCAAGCTCTCCCATGCCAAGTACGGCATCGGGTGCGCCAGCGGGACCGACGCGCTGTTGCTCGCGCTCAAGGCGCTGCGGCTGCAGCCCGGCGACGAAGTGATCACCACCCCGTTCACGTTCTTCGCGACGGCCGGTGCGATCCACAACGCCGGCGGCACGCCGGTGTTCGTCGACATCGATCCCGACACGTTCAACATCGACGTGAAAGCGGTGGAGCGCGCGATCACGCCGCGTACGCGCGCGATCGTCCCGGTGCACCTCTACGGCCAGATGGCTGACATCGAGCGTCTGCTGCAGATCACCCAGACGCGCCACATCCCGATCATCGAGGACGCGGCGCAGGCAATCGGCGCGCGCCGCAAGATCGACGGCGAGTGGCGCATGGCCGGCGAGCTGGGCTGGGTCACGGGCTATTCATTCTTCCCCAGCAAGAACCTCGGCGCCTGGGGCGACGGCGGCATGATGGTCACGTCCGATACGGCGGCGGCCGAGCGGCTGCGCAAGCTGCGGTTGCACGGCGGCGCCAAGCAGTACCATCACGAGGAAGTGGGCCTCAATTCGCGGCTCGACACGCTGCAGGCCGCGATCCTGCTCGCCAAGCTGCCGCATCTCGCCGCGTGGTCGGCGGCGCGGCGCGACAACGCGGCCTATTATTCGCGCGGACTCGCCGGGATCACCGGCGTCAGGCCGCCCGTCACCGACCCCGCGAACGAGCACATCTTTCATCAATACACGCTGCGCGCCGAGCGCCGCGACCAGCTGCAGGCGCGGCTGAAGGAGAAGGGCATCGGCTCAGCCGTCTATTATCCGATCCCGTTGCACCGGCAGGAGTGCTTCGCGCACCTCGGGTACAAGCCGGGCAGCATGCCCAATGCCGAGCGGGCGGCCACCGAAGTGATCTCGCTGCCGATTTATCCGGAGCTGTCGCGGCCCCAAATGGACTACGTCATCGAGACGATTCGCGGGTTCTACGCGTGAACCGTCTGCGCGTGGGCGTGATCGGTGCGGGGGCGTGGGGCAAGAATCATGTGCGCACCGTGGGCACGTTGGCCGATGCGGAGCTCGCGGCCGTGTGCGACGCGGATGCCAAGACGCGGGAGCGCGTGTCGCGCCAGTTTCCCAAGGCGCTGGTTACCGGGGATGTGGCGGAGCTGCTCGGGGCCGTCGACGCGGTCATCATCGCATCGCCCGCCAAGACGCACGCCGCGCTGGCGCTCCGCGCGATCGAGGCAGGGAAGCCGTGCCTCGTGGAGAAGCCGTTCGCGCTCGCCACCAAGGACGCCGAGGCGGTGGCACGCCTCGCGGCCGAGCGGCAGGTCCCGGTCGTCGCCGGCCATCTGCTCGTCTTTCATCCGGCGCTCGAGCGGTTGCGCGCGTTGCTGCAGGCGGGCGAACTCGGCGACGTGTACTACCTGTACGGGTTGCGCGTCAACCTGGGGCAGGTGCGCGCCGACGAGAACGCCCTGTGGAGCTTCGGCCCGCACGACGTGTCGGTGGCGCTCTTCTTGCTCGGGGAAGCCCCCGTGCGCGTGGCCGCGCACGGGCACTGCTACCTCCAGAAAGGCGTCGAAGACGTCGTGTTCCTGACCATGGAATTCGCGAGCGGCGTGCTGGCGCACGTGCAGCTTTCCTGGCTCGATCCGCACAAGGAGCGCAAGGTCACGGTGGTGGGATCCAAGAAGATGGTCACGTTCGACGACATGGAGCCGCGCGAAAAGCTGCGCATCTACGACAAGGGCGTGAACCGCCCCGAGTACGCGTCCTATGGCGAGAGCCTCGCCGTCCGCGAGGGCGACATCTTCATACCCAAGATTCCCAACGTGGAGCCGCTCAACGCCGAGCTGTCGCATTTCGTGCGCGTGGCGCGCGGCCAGGAGGCCCCGCGCGCCAGCGCCGATGACGGGGTCCGTGTCGTGCGGGTGCTCGAAGCCGCATCGCGCTCGCTGGTTGCGGGCGGCACGCCGGTGACGCTGTGAGCAAGACCGCGGGCGCCCTCATCGCCAAGGCCAAGGATCGCTCCGCCGTCTTTGGCGTGGTGGGCCTCGGCTACGTCGGGCTGCCGCTCGTGATGGAGTTGATCCGTGCGGGCTACCGTGTCGTGGGGTTCGACGTCCAGGCCAAGGTCGTGGAGGCGCTCAACGCCGGGCGCTCGCATATCCAGGACGTGCCGGCGGACGCGGTGGCCGCCGCGGTCAAGACCGGGCGCTTCTCGGCGACGACCGATCTGGCGCGGCTCAAGGAGCCGGACGCGATCTCCATCTGCGTGCCCACGCCGCTCTCGAAAACGCGCGATCCCGACGTGAGCTATGTCCTCGCCGCCACGGAGTCCGTGAAACGCGGCCTGCGCCCCGGCCAGTGCGTCATCCTCGAGTCCACGACCTACCCCGGCACCACGCGCGAGCTGATGCTCCCCGCGCTCGAGAGCACCGGGCTCAAGGTGGGCGAAGACTTTTTCCTGGCGTTTTCTCCCGAGCGGGTCGATCCCGGCAACACCAAGTGGCAGACGCGCAACACGCCGAAGGTGGTAGGCGGGATCACCGGGTCCTGCCTCGAGGTCGCCCTCGCGCTGTATCAACCGGCCATCGAACGGCTGGTGCCGGTCTCGTCCACCGAGGCCGCCGAGCTCACCAAGATTCTCGAGAACACGTTCCGCTCCGTGAACATCGGCCTCGCCAACGAAATGGCGATCGTGTGCGACAAGCTCGGCGTGGACGTGTGGGAGGTGATCGACGCCGCCGCCACCAAGCCGTTCGGATACATGAAATTCACTCCCGGCCCGGGCGTGGGCGGGCACTGCATTCCGCTCGATCCGCATTACCTCGCCTGGAAGATGCGCACGCTGAATTACAAGACGCGCTTCATCGAGCTGGCGGGCGAGTTGAACGCCGAGATGCCGGAGTACTGGGTCGCGAAGGTGGCGGATCGCTTGAACGACGCCGGCAAGGCGGTGCGGGACAGCTCGGTGCTGGTGCTGGGCGTCGCCTACAAGAAGGACATCGACGATATCCGCGAGAGCCCGGCGCTCGATGTGATTCGGCTGCTGCAGCAGCGGGGCGCGCGCATCTGCTACCACGACCCCCACATCCCGCACCTGCGCGACGACGGCCTGGATCTGCATTCCACGGCGCTGACGCCGGAAGCGCTCGCCGCGGCGGACTGCGTGGTGATCGTGACCGATCATTCGAGCGTGGACTACGCGGCGGTGGCCCGGCACGCGCGCATCGTCGTGGACACCCGTCACGCGCTGCCGCGTGCGGGGAAGGGCGCGTGAAAGTCGCCGTCGTCGGCACGGGGTACGTGGGCCTGGTCGTGGGCGCGTGCCTCGCCGAGACGGGGAACGACGTGCTGTGCGCCGACCTCGACGAGGCGAAAATCGCCGGGCTGAAGCGCAACGCGCTGCCGATCTATGAGCCCGGGCTCGAGCCGCTGGTGACGCGCAATCAGCGCGAGGGACGCCTGCAGTTCACCACCGACGTCGGCGCGGCGGTGCGTCACGCCGACGTCGTGTGCATCGCCGTCGGCACCCCGCCCGACGAAGACGGCTCCGCCGACTTGCGGCACGTGCTCGACGTCGCCGGCACGATCGGCCGGCACATGGATCGCCCCAAGATCGTCATCACCAAGAGCACCGTGCCCGTCGGCACGGCGCAGAAGGTACGCGCCGAGATCGCGCGTCATACCAAGACGCCGTTCCACGTCTGCTCCAACCCGGAGTTCCTCAAGGAGGGCGCGGCGGTCGAAGATTTCATGAAGCCGGACCGCGTGGTGGTGGGGATCGATTCGGACGAAGCAGCGCACGTCCTCGAGGAGTTGTACGCGCCGTTCGTGCGCACCGGCAACCCCCTCATCTTCATGGACATCGCATCGGCTGAGATGACGAAGTACGCGGCCAACGCGATGCTGGCGACGCGCATCTCGTTCATGAATCAGGTGGCGCGGCTGTGTGAGACGCTGGGCGCCGACGTCAGTCTGGTGCGCAAAGGCATCGGCACGGACCGACGCATCGGCCCCGCGTTCCTGTTTCCGGGTCCCGGCTACGGCGGCTCGTGCTTCCCCAAGGACGTGCGCGCGCTGATCCGCACCGGCGCGGAGCGCGGCGTGACGCTCGACATCCTGGTCGCGGTCGAAGCGGCCAACGCGCGCCAGAAGCTCGTGTTGTTCGAAAAGCTCGAGCGGCATCTGCAGGGCAAACTCGCGAGCCGCACGATCGCCCTGTGGGGGCTGGCGTTCAAGGCGGAGACCGATGACGTCCGCGAGAGCCCCGCCCTGGTGCTGGCCGAGGCCCTGCTGGCGGCCGGCGCGAGGGTGCGCGTGCACGATCCCGAGGCGATGCCCACCGCACGCCGCGTGCTGGGCGACCGCGTAACCTACGCGGAGCACGCCTATGACGCGCTGGCCGGCG
>DATLWA010000223.1:0-21863 GCA_035576905.1 Gemmatimonadales bacterium | reverse complement strand
AGCGGCGGCATGACGACCTCGGGCAATCAGGGGCGCCTGTTCATCCGCCTGAAGCCGCGGCAGGAGCGCGTCGCCACACCCGAGCAGGTGATCGAAGGCCTGCGGCCGAAGCTCAACGCGATCCCCGGCATCCGCGTCTACCTCTCGGTGCCGCCCGTGATCCGCATCGGCGGCCGGCCCACCAAGAGCCTGTATCAGTTCACGCTGCAGAGCCCCGACATGGACGTGCTGTACCCGGAAGCGGCGAAGCTCGAGGCAAAGCTGCGCGCACTGCCGGGCCTGCTCGACGTCACCAGCGATCTGCAGATCAAGAACCCGCAGGTGAGCGTGAGCCTCGACCGCGATCGCTCGGCGGCGCTCGGCGTCACGGCGAGCGACATCGAAAACGTCCTGTTCGATGCCTTCGGCTCGAGCCAGGTCTCGACGATCTACACGCCCAACAACCAGTACTGGGTGATCATGGAGCTGTTGCCCCAGTACCAGCGCGACGCCTCGGCGCTGCAGACGCTGTACGTGCGCTCGCACACGGGCACGCTGGTGCCGCTCGGCGCGGTGGCGCAGGTCTCCTCCGGCCTGGGCCCCCTCAGCGTGAATCACAGCGGTCAGCTGCCGTCGGTCACGCTGTCGTTCAACCTCGCGCCGGGCGTGGCGCTCGGTGACGCGGTGAGCGCGGTCGATCGCACGGCCCGGGCGACGTTGCCCGCCACCATCAGCACCAGCTTCTCCGGCACCGCGCAGGCGTTTCAAGCCAGCCAGCAGGGCTTGCTGTTCCTGCTGTTCCTCGCCGTCGTGGTGATCTACATCGTGCTCGGCATCCTGTACGAGAGCTTCATCCACCCGCTCACGATCTTGTCCGGCCTGCCGTTCGCGGGATTCGGCGCGTTGCTCACGCTGCTCGTCTTCCGAACCGAGCTGAGCATCTATGCGTTCGTGGGCATCATCATGCTGGTGGGTCTGGTGAAGAAGAACGCGATCATGATGATCGACTTCGCGCTCGAGGCCGAGCGCACCGGGCACAAGTCGGCGCGCGAGGCGATCGTCGAGGCGTGCAGCGTGCGGTTCCGGCCGATCATGATGACCACCATGGCCGCCCTGATGGGCACGCTGCCCGTGGCGATCGGCTTCGGCGCCGGCTCGGAATCGCGCCGGCCGCTCGGTCTCGCGGTGGTGGGCGGGTTGGCGTTTTCACAGCTCGTCACGCTATACGTGACCCCGGTGTTCTACACGTACCTCGACGCTCTGCAACAGCGCCTCGGGGCCGGCTCCACGCTGCTCCGTGCCGTCCCCGAGGCGACCCCCGCCGACTGATTGTTGCGCTAGAAACCGAACGAAAGTCCGATGTGGTAAACGACGGCGTTCGCTTCGCTGCGAACAAAGCGCAGCGTGCCGCCGCTGGTCGTGCCGTATGTGACGGTGCCGTTGCGCAGATAGCGCGCGCCCAGATCGAGCGCCGCCGGGTGGCGGCCGCGTCCCAGCGCGAACATCATGCCGCCGCCCGCCTGCCATGCCAGCGCCAGATCGTGGCCGTCGCCGTAGCTCGCGAGCTCGCAGCCGCAGTCGCTCTGCAGGCTGGTCGTGGTGGCGAAGTCGACGACGCCGCCCGTGAGAAAGCCATATAAACGGGCCGGGCCGTCACCGAACGTCAGCTGCGGTCCCGCCTGGACCGAGCCAATGAGGTTCCACGTCTGGGCCTGGGCCGGAATCGCGTAGCCGCCACCGCTGAGGGTCACCGGCTCGCTCGTGTAGCCGTACGCCAGGAACTCACCCTCGATCCGCAGGCCCACGATGCCGTCGCGATCCAGGGCGGGCACCGCCGCGAGTCCCACGCCCGCGCCGCCGTTGACGAACTGCTTGAATTGACCGACGGGTTGCACGATCATCAGGCTCAGCCCGCCCCCGCTCCCGCCGCCGTCGCGCACTTCGCGCAACGCCGAGCGCTGAGCCGTGAGAGGGCCCGCGAACAAGAGAATCGCGCAGGATACAAGACGCAGGTGCCGGGTCATACAACGCTCCGATGCGGGTCGCGGCTCTCATGGGCAAGGGGCGTGCCGCCTGCCGCGGCCTGCGACGGCGCGAGCACCGACCTCAAAAAGGGACACGGAATGCCACAGATCAGCTACGACGACTTCGCCAAGGTGGACATCCGGGTGGGACGCATCGTCCAGGTGGACGACTTTCCCAAGGCGCGGAAGCCCGCATTCAAGCTGCGCATCGACTTCGGGGAGTTGGGCGTGAAGACGTCGAGCGCCCAGATCACGACGCATTACCGGAAGGAAGAGCTGCAGCAGCGGCTGGTGATCGCGGTGGTGAATTTTCCGCCGCGCCAGATCGCCGACTTTTTTTCGGAAGTACTGACGCTCGGCGTGATCCAGGCCGAGGGCGACGTCGTGCTGGTGGGACCAGACCGCGACGTGCCGCTCGGCCTGCGGATCGCCTAACGGCTCACATCGCTGCGCGGACCAGCTTCTTCGGCCACACCGCTGTGTCGCAGATGCGGTCGTGCAGCGCTTGCTTCGACGCGCCCAAAGCCAGGAAGCATCCGATGAAGATCACCAAGCCGCCCAAACTCCCGAGCGTCGCCAGGGCGCGCACGCCCGTCACTGCCGCGAGCACGGTCAGGAGGAAGTTGTTGTTCTTGACCGCCCACCGCCCCAGGAGCTTCGACACCGGCGCCTGCGTGCCGTCGGCATTGGCGATGCGCATACCGAGCATCAGCTTCCCGAGCGTGTACCCGGTGAAGCCTTCGATGAGGAAATAGGCCAAGCCCAGCACCGCCGCGGCGATGAGCATGCCGGCGATCGCGCCGATCATGCCGCCTACTGCGGCGGCCGACTGGGCGTCCGAGCCTGTGCCACTGGAGAGCGCTGAGCCGGCCCCGCCGGCGGCCGCCCCGAACATGCCGCCGATCACTCCGCCGAGCACACCGACGAGCACTCCCACCAGAACGCAGTCGATCAGCAGTGCGCCCAGCCGCGGGCCGAACCCGATCCGTTGTTCCATGAGCTTCCCCCCGGTTGCGGTATCGAAGTGAAACGCCGGGAAGAATCTACGGGCGGCGCCGCTCCTGACTAGGGGCGGTCGGTGCCCAGCGTTGCCGCTCCGGGCCCGCGCTGGACGACGCGCGCCATGACCGGCACGCCGTCGGCCAGCATCTCCAAGCCTCCCACGACGACCTGTTCCCCCGCGTTCACGCCACGGGTGACCTCGACGAAACCCGGCGTCCGCACGCCGAGCTCCACCGCGCGCCGCGCCGCCTTGGCGTTCACGACGACGTACACGAAGGTCGCGCCTTGCACCGGCACGACCGCTTCCTCGGGCACGACGACGGCGTTGGGCCGCACGGCGGTGACGAGATGTGCCTCGATGAACATCCCCGAGCGCAGCACGCGGGATTCATTGGGGACCTGCGCCTTCACGAGGACGGTGCGTCCCGGCAGCTGCACCACGGGATCCACGAAGTCCACCACGCCCGCGAATGCGCGCCCCGGGAGCGCCGCGACCGTGAACTTCACGGTCTGGCCGCGGTGCAGCTCCTCGGCGAAGCGCTCGGGCACCTGCACCACCGCGCGCTGCGGGTTCACCGTCTGCAGACTCACGAGCTTGGTCGTGGTGTTCACGTAGTCGCCGAGGCTCACGTAGCGCTGCCCTACGACCCCCGCGAACGGCGCCGTGACCGTCGTCCGGTCGAGACGCAGCTTGAGCAGGTCGAGCTGCGCCTGCGTGCTGCGCGCCTGCGCCTCGGCCTTTTCCAGATCGGACGTGGAGGACGCGTTCTGTTGCATCAGCTGGCGCGTGCGATCGAGCGCCTGCCGCGCGAGGTCGGCGTCGGCTGCCGCCCGCGCCACCTGGGCCCGCAGCTCCTGGTCGTCCACCTGCAGTACGGGCGCGCCCTTGGCGACTTCGCTGCCTTCCGCGACCAGAATGCCGACCACGCGGCCCTCCACCTCGGGCCGCAGGTCGATGGCCTGCACCGCTTCGATGTCACCGGTGGCGGCCACTTCGTCGCGCACGGTGTCGGTGCGGGCCACCGCCACTTCCACGGGCATGCCGGGCGGGCCACCGCCGGGACCGCCGCCGGCGCCGTTGGATTGGGCTTTCTTGCACGCGCCGAGCAACACGGCGGCGAGAACGAGCATGCGAGTACGGGACACGGTGGATCCTGTCATGGCTGGAAGAGGCGCCGCCCGAGGATCATTTCGAGGCCGGCGAGCGCGAGACGGGTGCCGTAGCGGGCCTGCACGAGATCCGCTTCGGCCTGGGACAGATTCACTTCGGCATCGAGCAAGTCGAGAATGGTCGTCGCGCCGCTCGAGTACCGCGTTTGCTGGACGCGGAAGCTTTCGCGCGCGACCGCCAGGCCCTGTACCGCGAGCTCCGCGCTGGCACGGGCCGTCACATACGCGTCGTACGCGGCGGTGACGTCATGCTGCACCGCGCGATCCATATCCTGCCGCCGGGCGCGCGCCACGTCTTTGTTCGTGAGCGCCTGCGAGAGCGCCAGCTCGCGTTGCCCGTTGTTCCAAATCGGGAACGAGATGCCGAGCGTGAGATTGGTCTGCTTGAATAGGTCGTTGGGGTAAAACTTCGTGCCCAACGAGAGCTTGCTGAACGTCAGCGCGGCGTGCGGCAGGTAATTGCCCAGCTCGGCGCGATACGCCGCGCTGGCGGCGCGCTCGTTGGCCGCCGCCAACCGATAGTCGGGGCCCTGCCGGGCGGCTTCCGAAATCGCGTCGGCCAGCGTGACCGGGAGCTCCGGCGCCGCGACGGTGTCCAGCGGCGCGGCGTCGACCGGTCCCGCCGCGCCGACACGGCGACCCAGCTCGAGCCGCGCGATCCGCAGCGCCGAGCCCTGCTGGAGCTGAGCCACCTGGGCGCGCGTCAGCTCGAGTCGCAGGGTGAGGGAATCCGTCGAGACCGCCGCACCGGATGCGACGCGCGCCCGCGCCACGCCGAGCTGCTCGCTGGCGCGACGGAGCCGCTCACGCACGACACGATCCAGCTCGGCGTTCTGCAGGACCGCGTAATAGTCCGACTCGGTCAGCAGCGCGGTCGCAAAGCGCTGGCGCAGCTCGTCCGCGTGCGCTCCCTCCAGCGCGGCGCCGGACCGGGCGAGCTCCGCGAACTTTTGGCCGCCGGTGAACAGGTCGTAGCGTGCGTTGAGCTGCGCCGACCACGTCGTCTTGAGCCGCAGCAGCGAATCGGTGAAAAAGAAGCCCGCCGGGTCCGTGTGCTGCTGATTCACGTTGATCGTCACCGACGGCAGCACGAACACCGCGAATGCATTGCGCCGCGCCCAGGCCGCGTTGTCGACCTGGCCGAGCGCCGCGACGTAATTGGGATCGAGCTGGGCGGCGCGTTGCAGCGCGTCGGCGAGCGTGATCTGCGGCAGCGAGTCGGTCGCGGGGGCGACCGCGGCCTGGAGAGCGAGCAACAGCGCCAGCATCAGTCGCCCTCCGCCGGGATGGGTTGCCCGCGGCGAAACACCCACCGGTACAGCCGTTCCAGCAGACCAGTCATCCAGTGGATCGCGGCAGGAATAACCAGGTACGCGGCCGGGACGACGAACAGCGTGAGCGCTGTCGAAAAGAAAACGCCGCCAACGATCGCATAACCGAGCGGCTTGCGCGCCGCCGAACCGGCACCAAAGCCGTAGGCGACCGGCGCCGCGCCCATGATCGTGGCAACGGAGGTCATGAGAATCGGGCGCAACCGGATGCGCCCCGCCTCGAGCAGGGCGGAGACGGCGTCCATCCCTTTTCCCCGCAGCTGGTTCGCGTACTCGACGAGCAGAATCGAGTTCTTCGCCACCAGTCCGATCAGCAGAATCATTCCGATCTGACTGTACAGGTTGAGTGTCGCGCCCGAGCGGTGGATGACGGCCGCGAACTTGAGCGTCAACAGCGCACCGGCCACGGCGAGCGGCACCGCAGTCAACACCGTCAAGGGATGCAGCAGCGACTCGAACTGCGAGGCGAGCACCATGAACACCACGATCAGCGCGATCACGAACGCGAAGTAGATGGCGCTGCCGCTCTCCTTGTACTCGCGCGATTCGCCCGCGAGCGCCGTCGTGGTCCCGGGCGGCAGGACCTGGCGCGCGACGGCATCGATCGAATCGAGCGCTTCGCCCTGCGCGAGCCCCGGCATCAACGACGCCCCTACGGTGAACGACGGGATCCGATTGAAGTGATTGATCTGCCGCGCGCCGACCCCTTCCGCCACGTTGGCGAGGGCATCGAGCTGCACCAGCTGGCCGCCCTTGCCCCGCAGGGAGATCCCGCGCATGTCGCTCGGCGTGGCGCGGTCCTTGGGATCGAGCTGCACCATGACGTAGTAGAGCTTGTCGTTGCGCGTAAACGTGCTCACGCGGCGGCCGCCGAGGAACGTCTGCAGCGCCGATGCGACGTCGCGTACGGGGACGCCTAGGTCCTCGGCGCGGTCACGGTCGAACGTGACCCGCAGCTCCGGCTTGTTCACAAAGAGATCGGGCTGCACGTTCGCGAGGCCCCTGATCTGGGACACGCGACCCACAAAGGGACCCATCATGGCCGTGAGCTTCGCGAAATCGGGATTCTGCACGACGTACTGAATCGGCTGCGAGAATCCGATCGCGCCGGGCGCGTACGGAAATGCCAGGACTCCCGAGAGTCCCATGAGCTGGGGAAACATGCCCCCGATCGTCTGGTTCACGCTGGGGCGGTTGCCGTCCTTCATGATCACACCGATGAACGCGCTGTTCACGCCCCCCGCGAATCCGCCGACGATCGTGAAGTACCCGCTCACGCCGGGCGTCCGCCCGATGATTGCTTCGACCTGCCGCACGTAGCCGTCGGTGTACGGCAGCGACGCGCCTTCCGGGCCGCGCACGACCACGAGGAAGAACCCGCGGTCGTCCTCCGGGATCAGCTCGTTTTGCAGCCGCGTCGCGCCTTGCAGCTGCGTCAGGACTGGTATCGGCCCCAGAAGTGGTAGCCGCGCCGGCGGCCAGCCGAACATGAAGAACACGGTGAGCGCCACCGCGCCGATCGTACCCCAGAACACCCACCGGCGATGATCGATGGCCTTCCGCAGCAGCTGGGCGTACCGCTCCGCCAGCGCGTTGAAGCCGCGCTCGAACATTTGGAAGATCGCGCCATGCTGGTGCTGCATCCTGAGAATTTTGGCGCACAGCATCGGCGTGAGCGTCAGCGCGACGAAGCCCGAAATCACGACGGCGCCCGCGACGGCGATGCCGAACTCGCTGAGCAACCGGCCCGCGGTGCCCGTCAGGAACGCGAGCGGCGAAAACACCGCCACCAACGCGATCGTGGTCGCGATGACGGCGAATCCGATTTCGTTCGTGCCCCGCACCGCCGCTTCCTCCGGCTGCTCGTGCAGCTCCTCCTGATGGCGGAAGGCGTTCTCGAGCACGATGATCGCGTCGTCCACCACGATGCCGATCGCGATCGTCAACGCGAGCAATGTAAAGTTGTTGATCGAGAAGCCGAGGAAGTACATGATCGCAAACGTCGCGATGATCGACGCCGGGATCGCAAGCCCCGGGATGATCGTCGCGCGGACGTTGCGCAGGAAGACGAAGATGATCAGCACGACGAGGATGGCGGCGATGAGCAGCGTGACCTTCGCGTCGTTGATCGAGTGCGTGACGAACTTCGACCCGTCGAACGCGCTCTCGAGCGTTACCCCGGTCGGCAGCGTCTGCTGAATGTCGGGGAGCTCTTCGCGAATGCTCCGCGCGACATCGATCAGGTTCGCCTTCGACTGGCGGACCACGCCGATCGCGACCGCGGGCGCGCCGTTCCAGCGGAAGATCGAGCGATCGTCCTCGGGACCGAGCTCCACCCGGGCGACGTCCCTGAGCTTGATGAGCTGGTTGCCCTGGCTCGCCACGACCATTTCGCCGAATTCCTGGGGCGTTTTCAACTCGCCGAGCGAGCGCACGGAGAATTCGCGCCGGGTGGATTCGATCCGGCCGGCAGGAATCTCGACGCTGCGTGAGACGATCGCGTTTTCGACATCCTGCACCGACAGACCGCGCGCCGACATCGCCTGCGGCTCCACCCACACGCGCATCGAGTAGCGGCGCTCGCCGAAGATCTGCGCGCTGCCGACGCCCGGCAGGCTCTGCAGCCGCGCCTTCACGAGGCGGTCGGCGACGTCGGAGAGCTGCATCAGGTCGTAGTTGTTGCTGCTCAATGCCAGCCAGTAGAACGGCTGCGCGTCGGCCGACTGCTTCGCGATCACCGGCTCGAGCACGTCCACCGGCAGGCGTCCGCGTACCCGCGACACCTTGTCGCGCACATCCTGCGCCGCGACGTCCACCGGACGGTCGAGCGTGAACTCGAGCGTGATGTTGCTCGTCTCCTCCGACGACGTGCTGCTCAGCGTCCGGATACCCTGGATCGTGGACAGCTCTTCCTCGAGCACGTCGGTGACCGCCGTCTCGACCACCTGCGCGTTCGCGCCGGGGAGCACCGTCGTCACGGAGATGACCGGAGGATCGATGTCGGGCAGCTCGCGCACCGCCAGGCGGCTGTAGCCGATGACGCCGAAGAGGACCAGCGCGGCGCTCAGCATGCTCGCCAGGACCGGCCGACGAATTGCAGTTTCGGAGAGCTTCATCGCGAAATCCTTACGCCCTGAGTGGTGGCGGAGTTACTTACGCGTCGTTCGGCGAGGCCTGATTTCGACAGAAGCGGCGATCCACGTACGACTCCAGAATCTGCAGGAACTCGGTCACGATTCGGTCGCCCTTGAGCGTCACCTGGAGCCGGCCGTCGACATAGACGGGCGCCTTCGGTTCTTCGAACGTCCCGGGCAGCGAAATGCCGATGTCAGCGTGCTTTGACTCGCCCGGACCGTTCACTACACAACCCATGACCGCAACGCGGAGTTCCTCGGCGCCGGGGTAGCGCTCCTTCCACACGGGCCGCTGGGCGCGCAGGTAGTCCTGGATCTGCTCCGCCATGTCCTGGAAGAACGTAGACGTGGTCCGGCCGCAACCGGGACAGGCCGTGACCTGGGCCGTGAAGCTGCGCAGGCCGAGCGATTGCAGCACCTGCTGGGCGACCTGGACCTCCTCGGTGCGATCGCCGCCCGGCCGCGGGGTCAGGGAGACCCGGATCGTGTCGCCGATGCCTTCCATCAGAAGGAGGGATAGGCCCGCGGTGCTGGCGACCATGCCCTTCATCCCCATCCCCGCCTCGGTGAGTCCGAGATGCAGGGGGTAATCGCCCCGGGTGGCGAGGCGACGGTAGACGTCCACCAGGTCCTGCACGCCGGATACCTTGGCCGACAGGATGATACGGTCGTGCGGCAGTCCGGACTCTTCGGCCAGCTCGGCGGAACGGATGGCGCTCTCCACCATCGCATCCATGGTGACGTCGCGCGCATCGCGCGGCGCGGCGGCTTTGGCGTTCTCATCCATCAGCTCGGTGAGCAGCTGCTGATCGAGCGAGCCCCAGTTCACGCCGATGCGCACCGGTTTGTCGTTGGCGACCGCGACGTCCACAATTTGGCGAAAGTGGGCGTCGTGGTGCTTGGAACCGACGTTGCCGGGGTTGATGCGGTACTTGGCGAGCGCTTTGGCGCACGCCGGATACTTGGTGAGCAGCAGGTGTCCGTTGTAGTGGAAGTCGCCGATGACGGGAACGTCCACCTGCGCCACGATCTCGGAGACCGCGGCGGCCGCGGCGTCGTTGTTGACGGTGACGCGTACCAGCTCGGAGCCGGCCTGCTGCAAGGCCCGCACCTGCGCCACCGTCCCCGCGACATCCGCGGTGTCGGTGTTCGTCATGGACTGGACGACGATCGGGTGCGCGGAGCCCACCTTCACGCCGCCCACATCCACGGTGACAGTACGCCGGCGCGTGGTACTCATGGGGAAGCGCAATCTAATAGAGGCGACGGCCGCTCGTGACGCACGTCACACGCGCCCGTCCTTCTATTACTAGGACTCGGGCGACGCCGCAGGCCGGAGCTCGATCGTGACCGTCGTGCCGCGCCCCGGACTGCTCTCGAGCGTGATGGTGCCGCCCCAGCTTTCGACCAGACGGCGGGCGATCGCGAGACCCAGCCCCGAACCGCTCGACGTGGTGGAGAAGGCCGGCTCGAACACCCGTGGCAGGGCCTCCGGCGGGATACCACGGCCGTCGTCGGTCACCGTCAAGCGCCGGCCACCCACCCCAACCCGGACTACCACCGCCCGGGCGTCCGCCTGGCGGGCGTTTTCGAGCAGATTGACCAGCACTTCCTTGACCTCGTCGCGCCGGGCCTGCACCGGGCCAGCCGCGCCGTCCGCCTCGCAGCGCACGGTCGCGCCCCCGGCGGCGCCACCCAGGCCGTACAACTGGACCGTCTCGCGCGCCACCGCGAGCAGGTCCACCCGCTCGAGGGGCGGCTGACCTTCCGCCGGCGTGCCGAAGCGTGAAAACGCACGGGCGATGCCGTCCAAGCGGTCGATCTCAGTGAGAATCCGCTCAGTCGTTTCCTTCAAGGTGGCATCGAATGCCGGTCCCGCGCCGCGCCGGGCGCGCCGCAGGTGCTGGATGCCGAGGCGGATGGGGGTGAGGGGATTCTTGATTTCGTGCGCCACCTGCCGTGCCATCTCCCCCCACGCGATCACGCGGGCCGCGCGCGCCAGCGCGGTGGCGTCGTCCAGGGCCACCACGCAGCCGTCGGGTGCCGGGCCCAGTGCCGCGAGCTGCACGCGGATGCGGCGCCCGCTGATCTCGAACTCGTGCTCCGCGATGCCGAGATCCGCGCGCCGGAGGAACGCCTCGACCGCGTCCCACACCGCGCCCCATTCCGCCCCCGTCGCGGTGGGGAGGGCGTCGCCGGGATCCAGCGTGACGCCGAGCAGCTCGGCCGCCCGGGGGTTCGCGAGCGTGACGCGCAGTGCGTCGTCCACAGCGATCACACCCGTGGCCACATTGGCGAGCACGCGGGCCGTGCGCTCGCGCGCTTCCTCCAGGGCGGCCTGGCTGCGTCGTACATCGGCGGCCATGCGCCCGAATGCCGTGATCACGGGTTCGAACTCGCGCGGCGCGGAGGCCGGGAAGGCGGGCGGCACCGCGCCGCGCCCGACCGCCAATGCCGCGTCGCGTAGTGCCGCCACCGGCCGGGCGAGCGTGCGGCCCGCGAGCCCCGCCAGATAGACGGCGGCGGCCAGGCCGGCCAACGTGGCGAGCACGAGTCCCAGCGCCAGATCCGTCTGTTGCCGTCGCACCACCTCATCGTCGATCAGCTGGGGCGCCGCCAGGACCGTCTCGGTTTCGGGTGGTCCCGCGCTCAGCACGCGGTAGCCGATGCGGATCGGCCGCCCCGCGGCTTGGCCGTCGGCGGTCGCTGCGATTTCGTCCTCCAACGCGAGACGCTCGAAGGCGGGGGGCTGGAGCAACGGGTCCACGAGTCCGAGCTCACCCAAGACGGCCGTGCTCGTACCGACCAGTGCGCCGTCCTCGTACAACCAGAGATCGGCGTCGAGCTGGTCGCCGAGATCGGCGATCGCCGTCCGCACTGCCTCCGGCCGGTCGAGCGCCACGGCGCCGGCTGTGCCGGCCGCATCGCGCAGCGTCTGGGTGATGCGGAGGTCGCCGGCACGGCGGGCCTCATCCTGCAAGCGCGCGAAGGTCCAGGCCGCGAATCCCACGAGGGGCAAAACGAAGAACGCGACCAGAGCGCCGGTGATACGCGCGCGGTAGCTGGTGCGCAGCGCGGCAATCCCGGCGCGCCACGGCGGCGGCGCCCCACCAGCGATCCACCAGGCAAAGAGCCACATGGCTGCGAGCACGGCGACATCCGCCAGCACGACCAGCGCGCCGCGCACCATCAGTACCCACGGCCCGCGCAGGTCCACGAGGATGTGGACGTGCTGTACGCCGCCGGGCAGCGCGATGCGGCGCTCGCCGCGCGCGGCCCAGCCGACCCGCGTCCAGATCACGCGGGCGCTCGGCGTGCCGGCGCCGTGACTGGGCGGCGCGAGGGCGATCGCATACGGCGGCTCCGCCGTCCCGGCGCCTTGCAGCACCACCGCCACGCGGTTGGGCGGGATGAGCCGCGAGCGCGGACCCACGCCGATGGTGAGCACGCGCCCGTCGGGCAGCGGGGCCACCAGCAGGTAGTGGACTCCCGGAACGCGCTCGAAGCGCTCCACGCGCGCCCCGGCGCGCGTGCGGGGCGAGCGCACCAGCCCGGCCACCAGGGGCAGCGGCAAGTCGATCGTGGCGAGCCGCAGCGTCGCCGCGGGCGATCCGTCGCGGGCCCACAGTGTCAGCACGGTCGGGTAGCCCTCCGCGGCGAGCGGCGAGCGCAGCCACAGCGCATACAGGTCCGCCGCGGACGCCAGCGCCGGCTCCGCCCGGGCCGACTCCCCGACGCGCTCCAGCAACGCCACGGCGAGCGCGTCGCCCTCCGCCCCCAAGCGTTGCACGTCGCGTTCGGCGAGCGCGAGCCGCCCTTCCACCGCGGCGCCCCACGTGACGAGCGCCGCGGCAGTCCCCGCGACCGTGGCGATCCCGACGAGCGACCAGGGGCGCGGTGCCGGGACCAGCACGCCGGCCAGCGCCGGGAGCCACAAGAACGTGTACCACTCCGGCCAGGCGCCGTACGGCTGCCACAGCCACAGGCCCATGAGCCCCGCGACCGCCGCCCAGACGCACGCCGCTGGGAGCGCCCACGGCGCGCGCCGCGGCTCGGCCGGCCCGCGCAGCAGCGCGGCGGCAAACAGCACCAGCGCCATGCTCGTGCCGGCGAGCGCCACCTGCCACGTGAGCCACAGCCCGACGTTCACGCCGCTCGCCGGTGGCGCGATGCCGCGTCCCAGGTAGCGCACGAGGTACGGTGCGCTCAACACCAGCGCCACCGCCGCCGCGACGTGCCACCAGCGGCGCGTCACGCCGCGGCGCCACAGCGCGCCGGCCGCCAGCAGCAGCACGAGACTCAGCGCCGTGAGTGCGCCCGCTGAGGCCGTGAACACGCCCAGGGCCGGGCGATAGAAGGTCGCGGGCGAGAACGCCGCCGTCAGCGACAGGGCGGACCCGAGCGGCGCGCGCACCGCCACCCAGGCGCCGACCAGCACCGCCAACCAGCGCCACGGCCCGCTCGGCGCGGCAACGAGCAGGAGCACCATCGCCAGCGCGAGCGTGATGGTTCCCCAGCGCGCCCACCGCGCCTGCGCCGCCAGCTTGGCGTCGCTCTGCGCCGGCGGCACCGGCTCGACGCTGAACAGCCGGTTGCGGTCGGTCGCGAACTCGAACACATCGGGGCCGCGGGGCGCGGTGCCCGGCGCGTAGAAGCGCAGCGTCACCCCGTGCGCGCGGCCGAAGGCGACCCCCAGCGCGCCGGCGCGGTCGGCAATCGCCGGCGCGGCGTCGAGCAACACGCTGCCGATGGCTTGCCCGCCGTCCGCCGTCTGGCGCCGCGCCTCCAGAGTCACGTAGAATGGAGTGATGACGGCGCGTAACGAGTCGATCGCGTCCCGCTCGGGAACGAAGCGGTGGCGTCCGGCCCACGCCCACGGCGCGCCGTCCGGGGCGAGAACCGCCACGCCGTGCTCGGGCGCGTCGCGCTCGGCTGCGATCGCACCCCGCAGCACCTCGAACACGCCTTCGCGCGGCAACAGCGCGGCGGTACGGCCCCGCTCCGCCAGGCGGTTGACCTCCGACACGGCCGCGTGGAGCGCCGCCCCGAGGGCCGCTGAGTCCCGGGCGATGCGCGCCTCGCGCTCCGCCGGCCAGCAACACTCGATGTGGCGGATTTCCAGCCATCCGACGATCAGGATCGCGCCGAGGACGACGGCACCCGCCGCCGCGGCGAGCGCCCGGCCGCGCGGGCGGGCGAACGGCGCCAGCGCGGCGGCCGCCGCACTGGCCGCGGCGCTGACGGCGACCCAGACCGCGCCGCCGCCGTGCAGCCACTCGGCGGCGGCGATCGCCGCGACCGCACCGGCGAGCACGACGTGAGCGGACCGCTTCACCTCAAGGGCCTCGCTCCCGACGCCGTGCGCGGCGCGTTGGAACGCGACGCGCGACTACTCGTACCCGTCGGCACCTGCGAGCAGCACGGCCCACACCTCCCGCTCGGGTGCGACACGATCATCGTCGAACGGCTCGCCGACGACCTCTCGGCCGACTGCGGCATCCTGCGCGCGCCCACCGTCGAGTACGGAGTCAACACCGCTACCAAGCGCCCCTTTCCCGGTAATGCCACCGTGCGCCGCAAGACGCTGCACCGCTGGATGAACGACCTGCTCGGCGCGTGGGAGCAATGCGGCGTCGAGACGTTCATCATCCTCACCGCCCACGGCCACGACCCGCACCAGGAAGCGCTGTCGACGCTGCGCACGCGGCGCGCGCGCGTCTTCACCGTGGACGTCTTCGCCCTCGACTTCACCGGTCTGCTCGACGACCCCGACGGCCCCACGCACGGCGGCGAGCTCGATACGTCGCTGCTGCTCCACCTCGCACCCGAGCTGGTGCGCATGAACCTGGCGCAGGACTTCGAGCTGCCGGACCGGGCGCGCGCCCGGTATCGCCGCGGCTCCAGCACCCTGCCGGCGCACAGCCCCGGCTCGGTCGGCCGGCCGACCGCCGCGTCGGCCGAGAAGGGCGCGCGGCTCTATAAGATGATTTATGACCGCATCACGACGCGAGTATTGAACGGCGGCCCCGCATGATCGCCGGTCTGCTCGCCCTCGCGATGCTGCAAACGCCGATCGACCAGGGTACGCTCGTCATCCGCCAGGATAGCGTGGACGTGGCGCATGAGGGATTCCGGCTCACGGCCGGCCGTCTCAGCTCCGGCAACGCCGGCTGGTCGCTCGCCGCCACCGTGCGCTACGATCGGGTGCGCCCCGTGCTGTCGCTCGCACCCATCCTCGAGGTCGACGCCGATTCCCTGCCGCTCGCCCTGCAATACGATGTCGCCGATCCGCGCGAGCCGCTGCGCATCCTGGGCCAGCTGGGCCGCGGCCGGCTCACCGTGCGCATCATCGCGCGCTCGGTGGAGCGGGCGCGCGAGTTCCCCGCCACCGGCAACACCGTGGTCCTGGACGATTCAGTCTACGCGTTTTACGTGTTTGCCGCGTGGCGGGCCGGCGCGGCGCCCACGGCGATCAACGCGATCTTCCCCCGCGCGCTGCGCCGCGAGGCGCTGGCGGTCGCCGACGCAGGGCTCGCCTCCGTGACGGTGAATCACGACGCCCGCACGCTGCGGCACGTCACCGTGACGGGCGGCGTGAACGGCGTCGTCCACCTCTGGCTCGATACCGCGGGGCACCTGCAACGCATCGAGATCCCGTCCCGTCACATCGTGGTCGAGCGGCTGCCCTAAGGTTGACCCCCCACCGCCGCCAACCTTAGGTTACCGCGAGAGTCCCGGACCGCAGCGCGCGTGCCTCAGGTCGAAACTCACGACCGCCGTAGCGCGTATACGGTGGCGTCCCAACGACCTGTAGCTTTCAGGAATCAAAATGAGACATGCGCTCTTCGCCGTCGGGCTGTTCGTGTGCCCGGCCTTGGTCGCCCAACAGGCCGTTCCGGCCACACTCTCGCTCGCCGACGCGATCGGCATCGCACGCGAGCACAATCCCGCATACCGCCAGACGCTGAACAACCGCACGGCGGCGGCGTGGAACGAGCGCGGCGCCTACACCAGCCTCGTGCTGCCGTCGGTCACCGCGTCGGGGGGCATCAGCTACACCGGGCCCGGCCAGCAGCGCTTCCTCTCCAATACTTTTTCGCAATCCGTCTCCACCGTGGCGTCGAGCTACAGCCTGAGCCTGAACTACGAGCTGTCGGGCGCGACCTTGTCGGCTCCCGGGCTGCGCCGGGCGCAGGCGAACGCGGTCGATGCCGACATTGTCGGCGCGAGCCAGGCGCTGGTGGCCAACGTGACGACGCAGTACCTGAACGTGCTGCAGGCGATCGACAACGCGCGCGTGGCGGAGCGGCAGCTCGCCCGCAACGACGACGCCTTGAAGCTCGCGCAGGCGCGCTACGCCGTAGGCCGGGCGAGTCTGATCGACGTGCGGCAGGCGCAGGTGGCGCGCGGTCAGACCGAAGTCGCGCTGCTGCGGGCGCGCACGGCGACGAGCATCGAGAAGCTGCGCCTGTTCGAGCAGCTGGGCGTGTCGCCGCCGACGACGATCGAAGCCATCACGCTGAGCGACACGTTCGCGGTGCAGCAGCCGGCGTGGAAGCTCGACGACCTCCTGACGATGGCGGCCGAGCAGAACCCCTCGCTGAAGGCGCTGCGGGCGCGCGAAACCGCGGCCGCCTGGGGCACGCGCTCGGCTGTGGCGAGCTACGGCCCGTCGCTGAACGCGTCGGCCGGCTGGTCGGGCTTCACGCAGCAGTTCACCAACGTCAACCCGCTCATCTTGTCGTCGCAGGCGCAGTACGGCGCGCTCTATCAGGATTGCCAGGACAACAACCAGATCCGCACCAACGCCGGGCTTTCGCCCAACGACTGCTCGGTCTACGTCTGGGGCAGCGCCAACGAGCAGCAGCTGCGCGCCCAGAATTCCGTCTTCCCATTCAACTTCACGAGCCAGCCGTTCCAGGCACGCCTGACGATCACCCTGCCGCTGTTCGCCAATTTCCAGCGGCCGGCGCAGGTGGCGGAGGCGAAGGCGAGCCAGCAGGATATGGAAGAGTCGGTGCGGGCCCGGGCGCTCGGCGTGCAGACCGAGGTGAGCCAGGCGTATTTGAATCTGATGGCCGCGTTTCAGACGATCGCCATCCAGGATACCAACCGCACGGCGGCGCAGGAGCAGCTGCAGCTCGCCACCGACCGCTACACGATCGGCTCGGGCTCGTTCCTCGAGCTGCAGGATGCCCAGGTGGCGGCGCTGCGCGCCGCTTCCGACTATGTCGGCGCCGTATACGATTATCATCGCGCCCTGGCCGCACTGGAAGCCGCAGTGGGCCGCTCGCTTCGTTAACGAGAGGAATCAGCGAACATGTCCAAGCGTAACAAGGTGCTGGTGGGAACGGGCGTCGGCGTGCTGCTGATCCTGCTCGTGGTGGTGAGCGCCAGCGCGAATCGCGAGCACGGCGCCGAGGTGCGGTTCGAGAAGGTCGGCCGGCGCGACCTGGTCGCGGCGGTCACGGCGAGCGGCAAGATCCAGCCCAAGAAGAAGGTCGATATCAGCCCGGACATCACCGGTCGCATCACGCGCATCGCGGTGAAGGAGGGCGACTTCGTCCACAAGGGCGATTTCCTGCTGCAGATCGATCCGACGATCTACGAAGCGAACCTGCAGCAGGCGCAGGCCAGTTTCGCATCGGCGCAGGCGAATGCCGTGCAGGCCCAGGCCAACCGCGATCAGGCGCAGCGCGCGCTCGCCCGCACCAAGGAGCTGCACACGCAGAACCCGCAGCTGGTGACGGAGGAACAGCTGGAGCAGGCGCAGACCGCGTTCGACATCGGCGAAGCGAACCTCAATGCCGCGCAGCACCAGGCGGAGCAGACGCGCGCGGCGGTGGCGTCGGCGCGCGACCAGCTCTCCAAGACGCACATCGTGGCGCCGATGACCGGCCGCGTCACCCGCCTCGCCAAGGAAGAGGGCGAAGTGGCGGTGCCGGGCACGTTCTCCGCCGACGTCGGCCTGCTGATGACGGTGTCCGACCTGTCGGTGATCCAGGTGAAGGTGCAAGTGGACGAAACGGACGTGGTCCGCGTGCATCTCGGCGACTCCGTGGAAGTCTCGATCGACGCCTTCCCCGATACCCAGTTCGCGGGGCGCGTGACCAAGATCTCCGACAGCGCGATCCTCACCGCCGGAGCGTCGGTCGCGGGCACGAACACGCAGGCGGTGGATTACGAGGTGGAGATCACCCTCAACAATCCGCCGTCCGACGTGCGGCCGGACCTCTCCGCCACGGCGCGCGTCATCACCGACACGCGGCGCCAGGCGGTGGCGATCCCGATCATCGCGCTGACGGTGCGCGAGAACAAGCCGATCGCGACCGAGAACCGGCCGCGGCCGGCCGACACCAGCAAGGCCGGCGGCAAGAAGCGCGACACCGAGGGCGTCTTCGTCGTGACGAACGGCGTGGCGACGTTCCGACCGGTGAAGGTGGGGATCGCCGGCGACGAATACTTCGAGGTGTTGGACGGCGTGCGTGAGGGCGAGCAGATCGTGGCCGGTCCCTACCAGGCGATCCGCGACCTGCACGACGGCACGCACGTGCGCGAAACGAAGCAGCGCATCGATACGGGCCGCGTCAAGAAGGCGTCCTGATGACCCAGCCCCAGGATTTTCGCACCGGCGATACGCCGCTGCCGGACGTCGTCATCCTGACGCACAAGTTGACGCGCGATTACGACATGGGATCGGAGGTCGTCCACGCGCTGCGCGGCGTGAGCTTCCAGATCCGCCGCAACGAATACGTGGCGGTGATGGGCCCGTCGGGCTCGGGAAAGTCGACCCTGATGAACGTGATCGGGTGCCTCGACACGCCCAGCGCCGGCGAGTACTGGCTCAACAGCCAGAAGGTCAGCGACTTGTCCGACGATGAGCTGGCGCACATCCGCAACAAGGAAATCGGGTTCGTCTTTCAGACGTTCAACCTCCTGCCCCGCGCCAGCGCGCTGCATAACGTGGAGCTGCCGCTGATTTACGCGGGCGCCAGCGCCAAAGTGCGCCGGGAGCGCGCGGCGGAGGCGTTGACGAGCGTGGGCCTGGGCGACCGCATGGATCACAAACCCAACGAGCTGTCGGGCGGCCAGCGGCAGCGCGTCGCGATCGCGCGAGCGCTGGTGAACAAGCCCAGCATCCTGCTCGCCGACGAGCCGACCGGCAACCTCGACTCCGCCACGAGCAGCGAAATCATGGACGTGTTCGCCACGCTGCACGCCCAGGGGCAGACCGTCGTGATGGTGACGCACGAAGCCGACATCGCGGCGCACGCCAAACGCGTGGTGACCCTGCGCGACGGCCTCATCGCCACGGATCAAGCCCGAGCCGCCTGAGGTGCACCTCTTCGACGCGGTGCGGCTGGCGCTACAGCAGATCCGCGCGCAGAAGTTGAAGAGCGGTTTCTCCCTCATCGGCGTGTTCATCGGCGTGATGTTCCTCATCGCCGTCGTCTCCGTGGTGCAGGGTATGAATCGCTACATGACCGACAAGTTCGCGGGCACCCTGCTCGGCGTGAACACGTTCCGGCTGCGGCAATTCCCCGACGTGCAGCTGGGGAACGTCACCGACTCCACGTGGCGGGTGTGGCAGCGCCGGCCCCGCATCAGCTACGACGACGCCCTGGCGGTGATGCACGGCCTCAACGTGCCGGTGGTGAGCGCGTGGGAGTCTTCGACGCGGGCCACGCTCAGCGCCGGCCGCCGGCAGGCCACGGGCATCGAAGTCACCGCCGCCACCGAGCAGTACTTCGACATCCGCTCCCTCAAGATCGAGACGGGCCGGCCGTTCACGGCCGAGGAAGCCCGCGGCGGCGTGCCGGTGGCCGTGCTCGGGTACGAGCTCGCCGCCAAGCTGTTCGAGGGGCAGGATCCGCTGGGGCGCGAAGTGAAGATCTTCGAGGTGCCCTACCGCGTGATCGGTGTGGTCGAAAAGCAGGGCAACCTGTTCGGCCTGTCGCTCGACAAGTTCGTCGTGACGCCCGCGGCGGCGCCGGTGAAGCGGTACGTGAATCCGCCCCGCGTCGTGGACGCGCTGGCCGTGAAGGCCACGACGCAAGCAGACATGCGCGAAGCGATGTCTCAGGCTGAGGCGATCATGCGCAGCCGGCGCCACCTGCGCCCGCGCGACGCCGACACGTTCGCGCTCGAGACGGCGGATGAGGTGCTCGACTTCTGGAGCAAGATCAGCCGGGTGCTGTTCGTCGCCCTGCCGGGACTCGTGGCGATCTCCCTCGTGGTGGGCGGCATCGTGATCATGAACATCATGCTCATGGCGGTGGCCGAGCGGACGCGCGAGATCGGCATCCGCAAAGCCCTGGGCGCGCGGCGGCGCGACATCCTGCGCCAGTTCCTGGTCGAGGCGGTGACGCTGGCGACGGTGGGCGCCGCGGCCGGCGTCGGCACGGGGATCGCGCTCGCCGGCCTCATCGCGGCGATCTCGCCGCTGCCCGCCAGCGTCGCGCCGTGGTCCATCGCCGTGGGCGTGCTGCTGGGTGGCGGCGTGGGCGTCGTCGCCGGCGTGTATCCCGCGAGCCGGGCGGCGCGGCTCGATCCCATCGCCGCGTTGCGGTTCGAAACATGACCGGCCTGTTCGAGGGCGTCGGCATCGCGCTCGCCTCGCTCCGCGGCAACAAGGTCCGCGCCGCGCTCACGATCCTGGGCGTGGCGATCGGCGTGATGGTCGTGATGATCATGGCGGCGATGATCAGTGGCATCAATCGCAGCGTCGCGAGCACCTTCGAGCAGATCGCGCCGCGCACGTTTCTCGTGTGGCGGTTCTTCCAGGCCGGCGTCAACATCTCCGACGGCTCCGACGAAAACAGCCCGTGGCGCCGCAACCCGCCGATCTCGGACCTCGAGGCCGACCGCATCGCGGCGCTGCCGAGCGTGCGCTACGCGACGCGGCGGGAGGAGAGCTCGGCGGTGGTGGAGTTCCGCGACCAGCGGCTCGAGTCGGTGACGATCTCGGGGCTGTCGTCGCAGTGGGTCGAGGTCAACGGCGGAGACGTCTTCCCCGGCCGCACCTTCACGCGCGTCGAGGATCTCGCGAACAGCCACGTGGTGGTGATCAACCGCAAGCTCGAGTCCCAGATCTTTCAGGGGCGCGATCCGATCGGGCAGGCCGTGAAGATCGCGGGTGTGCCGTTCACGGTGATCGGCGTGTACACGCCGCCGCCCAACCTGTTCAGCGGCGCGTCGCCGCCGTTCGCGGGCGTCCCGCACGGCGCGTTCGTGAAATCGGTGCCGTACTTCAAGGGGTGGATGCGGCTCGCCGTCTCGCCCGCCCCGGGCTACACGCAGCAGCAGGCGATGGACGAAGTCGTGGCCACGCTGCGCTCCCTGCGCGGTCTCAAGCCGGGCCAGGAGAACACCTTTTCGATCGTGACGCAGGACAAGCTGCTCGATTCCTGGAACCAGGTGTCGGGGATGTTCTTCCTGGTGATGATCGCGCTGTCGTCGATCGGGTTGATGGTGGGCGGCGTGGGGGTCGTCGCGATCATGATGATTTCGGTCACCGAGCGGACCCGGGAGATCGGCGTGCGCAAAGCTCTGGGCGCCACGCGCCGCGAGATCTTGTGGCAGTTCCTGGTGGAGGCCGCGACGCTCACCCTGGTGGGCGGCGCCGCCGGCATGATCGCGGGCGGCGGGATCGCGTGGCTCGTCTCCGTGGCGACCCCGATCCCCGCGTACGTTCCGGCGTGGTCGATCGCCGCGGCCCTGGGCGCCTCCGCGCTGACGGGTGTCGGCTTCGGTCTCTACCCAGCCAACCGCGCGGCGCGGCTCGACCCGGTCGACGCGCTGCGATACGAATAGGGAGCGCCCCGGCATGCACCTCTTCGACGCGATCCGCCTGGCGCTGCAGCAGATCCGCGCGCAGAAGCTGAAGAGCGGCTTCTCTCTCATCGGCGTGTTCATCGGCGTCACGTTCCTGATCGGCGCCTGGTCGATCGTGAACGGCATGAACGTCTACATGACCGACAAGTTCGCGGGGACCCTGGTCGGCGTGAACACGTTCCACCTGCGCCGCTCGCCCAACGTGAACTTCAACGTCGTGGACTCGGTGTGGCGGTCCTGGCGGCGGCGTCCGCGCATCAAGTTCGCGGACGCGAATGCGGTCACCGAGAAACTGACCGTCCCCGTGGTGACCGCCTGGTACTCGGAGGACCGCGGGCCGGTGGAGTACAACGGCAAGGTCGCGAAGGACATCACGCTCGAGGGCGCCA
>DATLWA010000222.1:0-17637 GCA_035576905.1 Gemmatimonadales bacterium | reverse complement strand
CACCAGCGGCAGCGCCAGCGCCCGCAGCGCGCGCAGCCGGGTGAGCGGCCCACCACGCGTGGCGAGTCCGCGGCAGCGTTGCGCGTCGACGATGCGTTGCGCCCGCGCGCGCAGCGCCGGCACCGCGGACAGCGTGGCCGCGAACAGAAACGCGAAATGCACGCTGTAACCCGCCGCCACCAGCGCCTCGACCAGCCGCGCCGGCGGCAGGATGGCGACGAGCCAGACGAAGCTCGCGATCATGGTGCTCAATCGCAGGGCGATCGCCACCGCCGTGACGCGGTCGTGCAATAGAAAAAGGAAAAGCCAGAACGGCGCCGCGGTGAAAAGCGCCGTGCGGGCGACGCGCGCGCGGAGGCAGAGCATGAGCGCCACGGCGAACGTGCCCGCCGGGCCCCACGGCGCCGGCAGGGTCCACGCGAGCGCCGGCAGCGCCGCGGCGAGAGCGAGGAGTGTGAAGGGGTGGCGGCCGCTCACGCCGCGCCGATCGAGCGGAGCGCCAGCGGGAAGCGCGCGGCGGTGCGCTTCGGCAGAGCGTGCAGTACGGTCGCCACAAGGCCGAACGTGACAGCCTTGTCGCCAAAATCCGACACGAACGCGCTGAATGCGCAGGCGCCGATCTCGGACATGCCCAGCTTCCGGCCGAGCAGCGTCATCAGGGTCACGCCGCCCGACGTGCTGCAGCCGAAGATCTTGTAGGAGATGGGCGTCGACGCGGCGGCTGCGAGAATGCCGAGGCCCAGTCCCGCGGGGATCGCGACCTTGAGATTGCGAAACAGTCCGGCGCGCGCGGCGAACCAGGCGTACAGCGCCACCAGCACCTGCACCACCACGAAGGGCAGGTAGGTCGGATTGCGGAACGAATTAGTGAGCGACGTGAGCACGCCCGTGGTCACGCCCACCACGGGGCCCGCGAGCGCCGTCGCCAGGATCGTCCCGGTGGTGTCGAGAAACAGCGGCAGGTTGACCGCATCCACCGCCGCCGACAGGGCGAGATTGATCGCGACGGCGACGGGAATGAGGGCGAGCAGGCGAATGGACACGCGGGAGCTTAATATCCCTGCATGATCGTAACCAGCCTGCTGCTTTGCGCCGCGCTCCTCCAGCAAGACTCACTCGCCCCGATGGAACGGCGCGAACGCACCGACCTGCAGTTTCTCGCCGCCGACGCCCGCGAAGGGCGCGGCGTGGGCACCAAGGGGCTGCAGGACGCGGGCGCCTACATTGCTGCCGCCTTCAAGCGCGCCGGCCTGCGACCGGGCGGCGACAGCGGCACGTACTTCCAACGCTTCTTCATCCCCGCCGACGCACCCGCCGTGCTCCACACCGCGTTCGGCGGGACGCCGGTGCGCAACGTCGTGGGCTACGTGCCCGGCAGCTCGCCGGCACTCGCCGGTGAAGTGGTCGTGATCGGTGCGCACTACGACCATCTCGGCCTGGGCGGCTTCGGATCGCTGGATCCCGACAGCACCGGCCGCGTGCACAACGGCGCCGACGACAACGGATCGGGCACCACCGCATTGCTCGAGCTGGCGCGCCGCCTCGGGACCACCAAGCCGGCGCGGACAATCGTGCTGGTTGCGTTCACCGGCGAAGAGCTGGGCGACCTCGGCTCGGACTACTACGTCAAGCATTCGCCGCACGGCCCCATCGATTCGGTCTACGTCATGCTCAACATGGACATGGTGGGCCGCATGAAAAACGACCGCTTGATCGTCCTCGGCGCCGCGACGGCGACCGAGTTTGCGGCGCTGCTCGACTCCCTCAACGGCTCGCAGTTCGATCTGCGCGCGTCGGGCGACGGCTGGGGCCCGAGCGATCACGCATCGTTCTACGGCGCCCACCGGCCGGTGCTGCATTTCTTCACCGACTTACACGAGGACTATCACCGCACCACCGACGATTGGCAGAAGATCGACTTCCCGGATCTGGCACGCGTGACGACGTTCGTCGAGCGCGTCGCATGGACGCTCGCCAACCGTCCCGGCGCGCTCACGTTCGTGAACGCGCCGCCGCCCGTCGTGTCCACCACCGGCGGCGGCTACGGCGCGTATCTCGGGACCATTCCCGACATGAGCGGCTCGCCCGGCGGCGTGCGTATCACCGGTGTGCGCGCGGCGAGCCCCGCCGAGAAGGCCGGTTTGGCGGGCGGCGACGTGATCACGGCCATCGGCGACAAGATCGTGGCGAATCTCTACGACATGACCGACGCGCTGCGAGCGCATCAGGCAGGCGACTCGGTGGTGATCGTGGTGAAGCGCGGCGAGCAGACACTCCGTCTCAACGCGGTGCTCGGCAAGCGTCCATGAGCGGACTTGACGCTAAGGCATTGGTCCGCGTTCTCCACGCGGCCCACCTGCACGATGTGTCGCGCCAAGACCTGCTGCAGCTCGCCTGTGAGCGCATTCGCGCCGCGGGCCCGCCGTACACATCGGTGTACGCTTACATGCTCGCGGGCGAAGAGCTGGTGCTCGAAGCGCACGCCGGTCGCGACACGGAGCATGTCAAGATTCCCGTGGGCGTTGGGGTGTGCGGCACCGCCGTGGCGACGGGCGAAGATCAGAACGTCGCCGACGTCTCACGCCTCGGGAATTATCTCGCCTGCAACCTCGACACCAAGTCCGAGCTGGTGGTGTTGATCCGGCGGGGCGAGAAGATTCTGGGGCAGCTGGATATCGATTCGGACGTGCCGGCGGGATTCGGGCCGGCCGAGCATGCGGCGGTGAAGGACGTGGCGGACGCGCTGGCGGTGCTGCTTTGAAAGCGCGCGTTGCGGTCATGGTCCTCGCCAGTTGCTTGGGGGTTGCATGCAAGCGCAATGCGCCGCCTGCGACCCAGGGAACGCAGTCGTCTGCCCCACTGCAGACGGTCGCATGTTCCCGACAGCCCATCCCCAGTGACTCGCCGGCCCCCGACGTTCATCCCGACATTCCGGATGGGAGCGACACGTCCAACAGCGACAAATACATCACGCGAGAGTTCCTCCGAAACGTGGAGCTGACGGGAGAGATGCTGCACGTGGCGGACGCGGACACCGATGCGTCTCGCGCCGTGCTCGCACTGTCAGCGCGAGTGGACTCAGCGAGCTGGGTCAGACATCCCGAGGACGTCCCCGTGAGTGCCGCCCGCGTGGTCGCAGTCCTGAACAACTGGATCTGCGCGACGCAAGACTTGCCTCCGCCGCGCCGCGCTGCGGGATTGCTAACAGCAGACCGCCTGCTAAACAGGGCGTGGGCGGTCGCCCGCCTCTGGGATAGCACCGCTGCCGGACTCCGCCTCGAACTGGACAAAATTGGCGCCACGTCGTACAGGGCCCCGGAGGGGGACGACTTCTACTATCGCGATGCGTGGTTGGAGGACGCAGCCGCCGTCGACCCAAACAGCCCGGCTGGCCAAGCTGCTAGGCTGCTCCAGATCCGACACTCGTGTGCGGACCAAGGAGACCTAGCAGAGTACGACTCTTTGATCGCCCGCGCCGAGGCTCTTGCAGCCACCGCGCTGGACCCGCGCGTCCAGAGGGAAGCAAACTTCATCGCCGCCGACGCTTACCGCGATATCGTGGGTCTGGCGTTCGGCGCTTCCGACGGTGAGGTCGATTCCTCACTGTATTTGCCACGTGCTAAGGCCGCTCGGACGAGGGCCATCACTCACTACGCGGCAGCATTGAAGGCAGACACGACATCGTGGATGGCTGTTGAGGCGTTGGTGGACTACCACCGCCTCAAGCAGGGCGAGCAACCGAGCGGGTTACGGCTCTTCTGTCGCGGTGATTAGCCCGTCTCCCCCGGTACCTCCGCCGGCATCTCATCGGCCGGCAGCACCAGGCGCCGGTCGCGCGCCGAATGGTCGAACAGCTCCGCGAAGCGGCCCCACTCCACCACCGTCCGATACAATCCCTGCGGCCGCGTGAAGGGGAAGAGAATCGTGAGGTCGGCCAGGATCTCGTCGTCCTCGACCGCCCCCTCTCCTTCCTTCAGCATCGTGATGATCCGCACGAACAGGGAGTGCTCCTGGACTCGCGCGCGCACCAGGCTCTTGCGGTCCGCTTCGTCTGCGGCGACCAGCGTCCGGCCTGCGGGCGTCAGCCGCACCACTTCGCCCGGCGTCACCACCCAGGACAGCTGCTCGGCGGCCCGGACCACGGACGTCATGCGGTCGTAGTCCACCCCCAGCGTTTCGGCCAGGTCGAACACCGAGGCGCTGCCGTCGGGTCGGGTCACGAGATAGTCGAGCAGTCCCATCACCTCGGACACGTGGACGCGCGGGAACGGCAGCAGGCGCGCCGCGCCGGCCGCGGGCCGCTCGGCTTCCGGCAGCAAGGTGGCCGTGAGAATCGCGTGCAGCCGTTCCACCATGCGGGTGAACGCCGGCACGCGCGCGTCGCGCGGATAGGGCAGCGTGTTCTCGAGCACCTCGCGGATGTGGCCGGGGTTGGTGCCGAACACCACGATGCGACCCGCGAGGAAGACGGCCTCTTCGACGCTGTGCGTCACCACCACGAGCGTGCTGACGCCGGTTGCCGGATCGAGCCACAGGTCCACGACCTGCGCGCGGAGGTTTTCGGAAGTGAGGGCGTCGAGCGCGCCGAACGGCTCGTCCATAAAGAGGATCTCGGGCTCGACGGCGAGCGCCCGCGCGAACCCCACGCGCTGCTTCATGCCGCCCGACAGCTCGCGCGGATAGGCCTGCTCGAAGCCCGCGAGACCCACCAGCTCGATGGCCCGCGCCACGGCCGCGCCGTCGCCCGAGCGCAGCTTGCCGTCCGGCGCCAGGCCCATCGCCACGTTCTGCTGCACGGTGAACCACGGCAGCAGCGCGAACGATTGGAACACCATCGCCGCCGACGACAGCACGCCCTCCACCGGCTTGCCGCGGTACAGCACCTGCCCCGCCGCCGGCTTCGCGAGCCCCGACAGCATGCGCAGCAACGTGCTCTTGCCGCAGCCCGACGGCCCCACCAACGCCACGACCTCGCGCTCCCGCACCGTGAGCGACACATCGCGCAACGCCTCGAAGTCCTGGCCGTCGGGCAACCGGTACCGCTGCGACACGCCGCGCGCCTCGAGCAGCTCGCCGCCGACGGGCGGCGCCATGCCGGCGTTCACTGGGTCACCCCGTAGCGCGTCTGCGCGTGCATCGCCAGCGGCCGCCACACGAAGCGGTTCCACCCCACCACGATCGCGCTCATCATCACGATACCGCCCGTGAGCAGCGGGAAGTTCGCCTGCGCGGTCGCAATCGAGATGAGACTGCCCAGCCCCGTCGCCGTCCGCAGCGTGCCGCCCGCCTGCACGTACTCGGCCACGATCGAGCCGTTCCACGCGCCGCCCGCCGCCGTCACCCAGCCCGTCACGAGCGACGGGAATGCCGCCGGCAGATACAACGTGCGCCAGCGGCGCCAACCCGTGACCTGGAAGACGGCGGTCGCTTCACTGAGCTGCGGCGGCAACGCCGACACGGCGCTGATGACGTTGAACAGGATGTACCACTGCGCCGAGAGGATCATCAGGGCGACGGCACCGGCGCCCAACCCGATTCCCAGCTGCGCGAAGCCCAGGACGACGAGCGGAAACAGCATCGGCGCCGGGAATGACGCGATCACCTGAATCACCGGCTGCAGCACGCGCGACGCGGCGGGCGAACGCCCGATCAGCACGCCGACGGGAACCGCCCACACGGTGGAGAGTCCCACGGCCAACAATACGCGCGCGAACGTCAGTCCCGCGGCGATGCCGAGCGTGCCCCAGGAGGCGCGGTCGATCCGGGTGATCAGCTCGGCCACGCGCCACGCGCCCCACACCGCCGCCACGGCGGCCCCCGCCAGCAGCGCCCAACCGGTGATGCGCACGAGCCAGCTGGTCGGCGGCAGCGGGCGCGGCATGCGGCGCAGCACGCGGTTGGCGCGGCGCAGCGAACGGCGAATCGGTTGGTGCGCGATGCGCACCGTCCGCAGGGCGCGGCGCCGCACCGCGCGGGCGTGCGCGCGCAGGCGCGAGCGCCGCAGCAGCTCGAGGATCCACGACCGGGCCGGCGCTTCGCCCGCGGAGTCGTCGAGCCGGAATTTCTGGGCCCAGACCACCACCGGGCGCCAGAACAGGCGATCGACCGCGACGATCATGAGCACCATCGCGATGAGCGCGAGCGCCACCGCCCGGTGGTCGCCGCGCTCCACGGCGACGCTCATGTACGCGCCGATACCCGGCAGCCGGAAGTCCTTGTCGCCCAGCTGGAACGCCTCGTTCACCATCAGGAAGAACCAGCCGCCGGCCATCGAGAGCATCCCGTTCCACACCAGGCCGGGCGCCGCGGCGGGCACTTCGAGCCGGCGGAACACCGTCGGGCGCGGCCAGCCCGCGATGGCGCACGCTTCGCGCAGCGGGTCAGGCACGCCCTTGAGCGAGTTATAGAAGGAAAGGGCGAGGTTCCACGCCTGCGCGGTGAAGATCATCATGATCGCCGCGAGCTCGAGCCCCAGATTGCGTCCCGGAATCAAGGCCACCAGGCCGAGCACGAAGCCCGGCAGGAACCCCAGGACCGGGATGCTCTGCAGGATGTCGAGCATCGGGAGCAACACGCGCTCGGCCGCGCGCGACGACGCCGCGGCCAGGCCGAACACCAGCGCGAAGACGTACGAAATGGCGAGCGCCACCACACCACGCATCAGCGAGAACAACGTGTAGCGGGGCAGCGCGGCGGGAGAGAGATCGATCTGCACGGCCTGGGAAAACGGCGCGCCGGCCTGCCGCGCGAACGCGACCATTGCTCCGATCGCGGCGGCGAGGAGCCCCAGCACGAGCACGTCGGCGAGCGACAGCCCGCGCCGGCGTGTCAGAAATTCGAGGAGTGCGTTCTGCATGGGCGCGCGTTTCAATCTAGCCCGCGCAATGGCGCGCCGACACCGGGACGCGCGTATCTTTTCCCGCCACCATGCCGCTCACCGTCAACGGCGTCACCCTGTTCACCCGACGCGTCGGGTCGGGCCCCCTCGTCGTGGTGTTGCACGGCGGGCCGGGCGCGCACCACGACTACCTCCTGCCCCAATACGACCGCCTCGCCCGGAGTCGCGAGCTCTTCTACTATGATCAGCGCGGCGGTGGCCAGTCCCCGGTGCCACGCGAGACCCCCGTCGGCTGGCGGGAGCATGTGGCGGACCTGGAGGGGATCCGCGAAGCCCTCGGTCTCGAGCGCCTGACGGTGTGCGGGTACTCATGGGGGGGCCTCTTGGCCGTCCTGTATCTGCTGGAGCACCCCAGGCGGGTGGAGCGGCTGGCGTTGGTCTCGCCGGCCTCGATCACCGCCCAATACCGCCAGCAATTCGAAACGGAGTTCGCCCGGCGCATGGCGGCGCCCGAGGTGGAGCGGGAGCGCACGGCACTCAAGGCGAGCGGGCTGCGCGAGTCCGATCCGGAGGCATACCGAAAGCGGGCGTTCGAGCTATCCGTGGCGGGCTACTTCAAGGATTTCCACGACGCCAAGAAGCTCACGCCGTTCCGGGTGACGGCGCGGACCCAGCAAGCCGTGTGGGACAGTCTGGGGGACTACGACCTCCGCGGGCGGCTGGGGACGCTACCGCTCCCGGCTCCCCGGTCCCTGATTGTCCACGGCACCGCCGATCCGATTCCAATCGCCGGCTCCCGCGAGCTGGCGGGCCCGCTCGGCGCCGAGCTGGTCGAGCTCGATTGCGGCCACTGCCCGCACGTCGAGGTGACGGAGCAGTTCGTCAGCGCGCTCGACGCCTTCCTGCCGCGCTCCTGACGGTCAAGAACCCGCGCAGGCGGATGTCCTTCGAGGACGCCCCGATCATCACCCGGAAGTCGCCGGGTTCCACCACCCAGCGCCCCGTCGGATCGAACAACCGCAGCCGCTCGGGCGGCAAGGTGAAACGCACCTCCCGCTCCTCGCCCACCGCCAGATGCACCCGCGCGAATCCGGCGAGTGCCATCACCGGCCGTGCCACGGATGCGAGCTCGTCGTGCAGGTACAGCTGCACCACGTCGTCGCCGGCGCGGCCACCCGTGTTCTTCACACGGCAGGTTACGACACTTGAATCCCCCGGGCCGATCGTGTCTGGCGTGATCGCCAGATCCGAATACGCGAACGTCGTGTAACTCAATCCGTATCCAAACGGGAATAGCGGCTGACCGGTGAGATCGACGTAGTCGTCGCCGCGGCCGGTGGGCGTGTGGTTGTAAACCAACGGCAGCTGGCCCGCGGCGACGGGAAAGGTGATCGGCAGGCGCCCGGCCGGGTCGGCGCCGCCGAACAGCACGTCGGCGACGGCACTGCCGCCCTGCTCGCCCGGATACCACACATCGAGCACGCCGTCCACCTGGTCGAGCCAGCGCGACATCGTGATCGCGCTGCCGCCCACCAACACCACGACGACCGGCGTGCCCGTCGCCGCGACCGCCGCGATCAGGTCCTCCTGGTGACCTGGCAGCTCGAGCATCGCGCGGTCGCGGAATTCGCCCTCTTCGATACCCGCCACGACCACCGCCACCGCGCTCTGGCGCGCGAGGGCCGCCGCGCTGTCGATCCGCTCGCGCCAGTCGTCCACCACACCCGCGTCCCACACCAGCCGCAGCCGCGCGTTGCCCGTGGACTCGAAGTACTCGAGTCGCACGTCGTGCGATGAGCCGGGCGCGAGCGCGACATCGACCAGCCGCGCGCCGAACGACCGCTTGGCCCAATCGTCGATCAGCAGCTTGCCGTCGACGTACAACCGGTAGCCGTCGTTGCCTTCGATGCCGATGCGGTGCACACCAGCCGGGGGCACCGTCAGCGTGCCGGTCCAGCGCGCCGAGTACCAGTCATACGGAATGCCGCGGGCCGGCGAGTTGAGCGTCCAGCGGAAATCGATCAGCGCATCGGTCCGTGCCACGCGCGGCGTGCCGGCGAGGGCGTTGTTGTCGAAGTACTCACCGTGCAGTCCGCCGCGGAACGACTCGGCCGGCACCGTGACGTACTCCGGCGCCCGACGCCCGGGACCGGACGCGTAGCGCACCGCAACCGCCGGGCCCGCGGCCGCGCGGATTCCGTCCAAGATCGACACCGGCGCCACGCCCGGCCCGCTGTACCCGCCGAGCCGTGCTTCCACGGCGTCGCCGCCGATTACTGCGATGGATTTGATGTCGCGCGACAGCGGCAGCACGCCGCGCGCGTTCTTTAACAGGACGATCGACTCCCGCGCCGCTTCGCGCGCGAGCGCAAGATGCGCCGCGTTCCCGTTCCAGTAGGCCGCGCTGTCGGGATCCACGTACGGGTGCTCGAACAATCCCAGCGCGAACTTCACGCGCAGCACGCGGGCCACGGCGCTGTCGATCACGGCGCGCGGGATCAGGCCGCGGGTGAACGCGTCGAGATAGGGTCGGTGCTGCTCGTAGGACGATTGAAATACGACGTCGAGGCCGGCGGCGAGCGCATCGGCCACGGACGTCGCCGTGCTCGCCTCCGTGTGCTGCAGGACGGTCGGACCCGCCGTCGCCGCCGCGTCGGAGATCACGAAGCCCGAGAAGCCCCAGTCGCGCTTCAGGACGCCCGTGAGCAGCGCGCGGTTCTGTGTCGCGGGCACGCCGCTCACGGAGTTGTACGCCGTCATGACCGAGCGCGCGTGCGCCGCTGTGATCGCCTCGCGGAACGGCGGGAAAAAACGCTCTTCCAGGGTGCGCTGGTCGAACTCGGCCGGGTAGCTGTCGCGCCCGCCGTCGCCGACGTTCGCGATGAAGTGTTTGGGCGTGGCGACGATGCCCGCCCGCTCGAATGCCGTCACGAATGCGCGGCCCATCTCGCCCGCCAGGTAGGGATCCTCGCCGTAGGTCTCCTCCACCCGGCCCCAGCGCACGTCGCTCGCGATGTTCAATACCGGTGACAGCACCTGCCGCACGCCGCGGCTGCCGGTCTCGCGCGCGATGGCGCGGGCCACGCCCGCCACGAGCCCCGTGTCCCATGTCGCGGCCAGTGCGATGGCCTGCGGAAACATCGTGGCGCCCGGCCGCGCCAGCCCGTGCACGGCTTCGTCGAACGGAATGATGGGGATGCCCAGGTGCGTGTGCTCCACGAAGTAGCGCTGGATGGCGTTGATGCGCGCGGCGTGTGCGCGGGCGATCGCCGCCGCGTCGCCCGAGTCCGCCGTGGCGATCTGCAGACCGAAGGCGCCGTGCGAGTAGTCGTGGGTCGAGTCGTCGAGATCGCCGGGACTCATGTACAGCTGCCAGAACTTCTCGGTCAGCGTCATGCGACCCAGCAGATCGCGGACCCGGGCGGCGGTGGGCAGGTGGGCGTCGCGGTACGCCGGGCGGGTCTGCGCGGCGAGCGGCGCGGCGCACGCCAAGGCGCAGACCAGACGGCACGCAACGCGCGGCATCGGACCCGCTAGCGGATGCGAATCGGCGCCGTCCAGACGACCTGCGGGCCGATCGCGATCTGGACGTGAAGCAGGCCGGGGGTGCGAGCGGGCAACTCGTAGTCGTACGTCTCCCCCACGGCCATGTACTGCCGCGCGGCGCGCACCGTGCGGCTGCGCTCCGGCAAGTCGCGCCCGTCCTTCGCGAGGGCCCGCCACGTCACGAGCCCGGAGTCGTCGGTGAGCTGCATCTCGGCGTCGCCCGCGGCGGGAATGATGATGAACCGCAACCGGTGGGCGCGCCCCGCCGCCAGCTCGAGCGTGTCGGGCACGTAGCGGCCGTTGAACAGCGGCGCGGGCAGCGTGTCGCCGCCCGGGCCCGCGTCGCTGAAGAGCAGCACGTGATCGCTCGACGGGTCGTACTTCGCGCCCGGCTCGAGCACCAGAATCGGCCCGTACATCCCGGACTGCAGCTGCAGTGGGTCGTGAATGTGCGTGTGGTACATGAACGTGCCGGCGCGCGGCGGCGTGAACCGCACCAAGAACGAGTCGCCGGGGGCGATCGACCGCATCACGTGCGCCGCATCGCCGCTCATGTTGGGGACGCCGTCGTAGTAGCTGTCCAGCTCGATGCCATGCCAGTGCACCGCCGTTGCCTCGGGCAGGTGATTCACGACCGTGATCTCCACCGGCCGCCCCCGCGTCAAAACGAGCGGCGGTCCGGGAATGCGGATCGAGTCGCGGGCAGGCTCCGTCCCCTCTTGCAGAGCGAACCCGTATCCGGGCGCGCTGCCGTACACTCCCGGCCGCGCCTGCGCGACGAGCCGCAGCCGCTGGGGCTCGGCCGTCGCGACCGGCGGCGGCGCGCCCGCGCCCGGTCGCACGTGCAGCATCAGGACCAGCCCGCTCATCCGCTCGGACGCCTGCCCGTGCGACTCGCCCGGCGGCGCCGCCAGCGTCTCGAAATGGGCGACGTGCCACAGCACATGACAATGGAACACCCAATTGCCCGGCCGCTCCGGTCCCCACGTCATCGCCATCGTGGCGCCCGACAGCAGCGTCTCGGTCACGACCATCCGCTGTGCCTCCGCCGCGTAGTTCGTGTCCACGCGGCCGTCGCCCTCGGCATCGACCCGGTAATAGAACCCATGCAGGTGCATCGGATGGGTGCGGTCGCTGGCGTTGATCCAGCGCCAACGGATGGAATCGCCGACGGTGAACGTCAGGTCGTCGGTGAAGGGAAACATCTTGCCGTTGATCGTCGGGACTTCCTGCTCGACCCGCTCGTGGCCCACCGTCAGCGAATCGATCCACACGCCGATGACGAACACCCGATCCGCCGGGCGCCCCGGCTGCGAGTCCACGACGAACGCGCCGCTGAGCTGGCTTTCCACCGCTTTGCGCTTGGCGAGCGAGTGCCGCCCCGTCGTGCCCCAGTAGAGGTACGTCCCCGCGGCGCCCGCCGGAAACGTCCGCTCGGCGATCGCGCCGGGCGGCACCACCCACGGATCGTCGGCCGCGAGCGGATGCTCGGCCAGTCCGTGCATCACGAGCGTGTCGGCCAGCTCGTTGCGCAGCGTCACGGTCATGAGCGTGCCGGCGGCAACGCGCAGCAGTGGCGCCGGGTTCTGCAGCCGCCGGCCGTCTTCCCCGAGCGCAAAAATCACCAGCCCCGGGCCACGCTCCGATTCGGGATGCCACATGCCGCGCTGCGCCACGAGCTGGACCGTCGCCCGTCCTTCGCGCTGGAAGCCCGCGGCTGTGCGATTGTCGTTGGCGGCGATGGTCGGGAGCTGGGTAGCTGCGAGGATGAGAGGAAACAGGCTGATGAGCATCGGACAATATGCGGCCTGTGCGCGCCTCCCGCCTCCTGAGGTCTCGCGTTACGTTCCGCCGCGATGGACAAACAGGCTGTGCGTCAGACGTTGGAGCAGCTCGCCGCGTTCCTCGAGCTCAAGGGCGAGAACCCGTTTCGCATCCGCGCCTTCCAGAAGGCGGCGCGGGCGATCGCGGGTTACCCGGGCGACGTGGCCGAGGCCGCGCGCTCTGGCGCCTTGGCCGAGGTGGAGGGCATCGGCAAAGGCACGCTCGAACTGGTACGCGAGCTGGTGGTCACGGGCCGCTCATCGGCGCTGGACGAGCTGCGCGAGCAGGTGCCACCCGGCCTGGTCGAAATGCTCAAGATCCCCGGCCTGGGCGTCGCCAAGATCCGCCAGATCCACGATCAGCTCGGCATCGACTCACTGACCGAGCTGGACGAGGCGGCGGGCGACGGCCGGCTGGCCGAGCTGCCGCGCTTCGGCAAGAAGACCGCCGAGAACGTGCGGAAGGGCATCGCCTTCCTGAAGCGGTCGAGCGAATTCCGTCTGTTCCATCACGCCCTGGACGAAGCCACCGGCGTGCAGCACGCGCTGCAGACGCTCGACGGCGTGCGCCGCGTGGAGCTCGCGGGCAGCGTGCGGCGGCGGCGCGAGATCATTCGCGACCTGGACCTCGTGGTGCAGCACGCCGGCGGCGCGGCGCGCGAGGCATTGATCAAGCAGCTGGGCCAGGCGCCGGGGGTGACCGAGTTCGCCGGCAAGGAAGGCGCCGTCACGCTGCGCTTCGCGTCGGGGACGGTGGTGGACGTCTTCCTCGCGGGGCCCGACGACTTTGGTCTCGAATGGGTGCTCGCCACCGGCGCGGCGGTGCACGTGGACGAGCTGCGGGCGCTGGCGGCCGCCAAGGGCGTGACGCTCGATCACAGCGGACGTTTTCCCGACGAAGAGAGTGTGTACCGCGCGCTCGGCCTGGCGTGGATTCCGCCGGAGCTGCGCGAGGGCATGGGTGAATGCGCCGCGGCTGCGAACGGCACACTGCCGACCCTCGTGGAGCAGCGCGACCTGCGCGGCCTGCTCCACTGCCACACCAATTACTCGGACGGCACCGTCACGGTGGGCGAATGGGCCACGGCCTGCCGCGACGCGGGCTTTGCGTGGATCGGCATCACGGACCACAGCCAGTCGGCGGCGTACGCGGGCGGCCTGCGCGCCGACGACATCCCCAAACAGCACGCCGAGATCGACGCCGCCAACGCGCAGCTGCAGGGGTTCCGCGTGCTCAAGGGCGTGGAGGCCGACATCCTCGCCGACGGCACGCTGGACTACGGCCCGGCCGTGCTCGACCGCTTCGACTTCGTGATCGGCTCGATCCACTCGCGCTTCGGCATGAGCACCGAAGAAATGACGGCGCGCGTCCTGCGCGCCATGGACGACCCGCACCTCACGATCCTCGGCCACCCCACGGGCCGCTTGTTGTTGTCGCGCGATCCGTATCCGCTGGACATGGAGCGCGTCCTCGCCAGGGCAGCCGAGCGCGGCATCGCGGTGGAGGTCAATGCCGATCCACACCGCCTCGACCTCGACTGGCGCATGGTACGCCGCGCGCGCGACCTTGGGGTGATGATTTCCATCGGCGCGGACGCGCATTCGGTGAGCGGCATGGCGCACGTCGCGATCGGCGTCGGCATCGCGCGCAAAGGCTGGCTGGAAGCGAAGCAGGTGCTCAACACGCGCAGCGCCGACGAATTCCTGGCGTTCGCGCGCGCCCGGCGGACGGCGTGAAACGGCGGCGCGTCGAAACGCCCGCGGAGAAGAAGGCCCGCGCCCGGAAGATCGTGGCGCGCCTGGAGAAGGCCTATCCCGACGCCAAGTGCGCGCTCGATCACCGCAGCGCGCTCGAGCTGCTCGTCGCCACGATTCTGTCGGCGCAATCCACCGACGTGCGCGTGAACATGGTGACGCCGGCGCTGTTCGCGAAGTATCGTACCGCCAACGACTACGCCACCGCCGACCCGCGCGTGTTCGAGCAGGAAATCCACAGCACGGGATTCTTTCGGAACAAGACCAAGTCGATTCTCGGAATGGCGCAGGCCCTGGTGGAGCGCCACGGCGGCCAGGTGCCCGACACGATGGCGGAGCTGGTCGAGCTGCCCGGCGTCGGTCGCAAGACGGCGAACGTGATCCTCGGCGTCTGGTTCAACAAGCCGGAGGGCGTCGTGGTAGACACGCACGTGCATCGCATCAGCCGGCTGCTCAAGCTCACACGCCAGGACGATCCCGTGAAAATCGAGCGCGACCTGATGGAGTTGATCCCGCGGCCCAAATGGGATCGCTTTGGGCACCTGATCATCCACCACGGCCGGCGCGTGTGCATCGCGCGGCGGCCGAAGTGCGAGGATTGTGTGATCAACGACCTGTGCCCGAGCTCGCGCGTATGACGGCCACCCTTCCCCCGGTCGACCGCACCGCCCTCGTCGCCACCCGGCGCGACATCCACCAGCATCCCGAGCTGGGCTTCGAGGAAACGCGCACCGGTACGCTGGTGGCCGAGCGGCTGATGGCGCTCGGCTACCGGGTCCGGACAGCGGTCGGAAAGACGGGCGTCGCGGCCGCGAAGGGCTCGGGCACGCGCTGCGTCCTGCTGCGCGCCGACATGGACGCGCTGCCGGTCCAAGAAGGCAACGACGTCGCCTATCGCTCACGCCACGACGGCAAGATGCACGCGTGTGGCCACGACGGGCACGTCGCGATCGGGCTCGAAGTGGCGCGGCGGCTCGCCGGGTTGCAGCTCCCCGGCGCCGTGAAGTTCGCCTTCCAGCCGGCCGAGGAAGTCTCCAACGGCGCCACCGCGATGATCGCCGACGGCGTGCTCGAAAATCCCACGGTGCACGCGGCGCTGGGCCTGCATCTGTGGAACGAGCTGCCGGTCGGCATGATCGCGATCGCGGCGGGACCCGTGATGGCCTCGGTGGACGAGTTCGAGATCGTCATCACCGGCGCCGGCGGCCACGCGGCCATGCCGCACCGCGCCATCGATCCCGTCGTGGCCGCCGCGCACGTGATCACGGCGCTGCAGACGCTGGTGTCGCGCCGGCGCGATCCGTTCGAGGAAGGCGTGGTGTCGGTCACGCAGGTGCAAGCGGGGCACGCGTTCAACGTGATTCCCGAGCGCGCCGTGCTGCGCGGCACCGTGCGCACATTCGGCGGCCGGTTCTGGGAGGAAGCGCCGGAGCTGCTCGAGCGGACCGTCACCGGGGTCGCGTCCGCGCTGGGCGCCACGGCCGCGGTCACCTACAAACGCCTTACACGTCCCCTGGTGAATGATCTCGCGATCACGGCACTCATGCGCGAGGTCGCGACCGACCTGGTGGGCGCCGCCAACATCAAGGCCGACGTGCGTACGATGGGCGGCGAGGACATGAGCTTCTTCCTCGCCAAGGTCCCCGGGTGCTTCGCCTTCGTCGGCTCGGCCCCCAAGAAGGGAAAGGCGTCACCGCATCACAGCCCCACGTTCGACATCGATGAAGAATCGCTCGTGATCGGCGCAGAGCTGCTGACGCGGGCGGCGCTGCGGTATCTCGAGCGTGGAGCATGACCAACGCGCTCGCCGCCGAACCCTCGGCCTACCTGAAGTCCGCCGCCCACCAGCCGGTGCACTGGCTGCCGTGGGGCGACGACGCGTTTCGGCGCGCGCAGGCCGAGCAGAAGCCCATCCTCCTCGACATCGGCGCCGTCTGGTGCCACTGGTGCCACGTGATGGATGGGGAGAGCTACGAAGACCCCGAGGTGGCCGACGTCCTCAATAAGGAATACGTGTGCGTGAAGGTCGACCGCGACGAGCGGCCCGACGTGGACGCCCGTTACCAGCGCGCCGTCCAGGCGCTAACCGGCCAGGGCGGCTGGCCGCTCACGGCGTTTCTCACACCGGCAGGGGAGGTGTTCTACGGCGGCACGTACTTCCCGCCGGAGCAGAACCCGTACGGCCGGCCCGGTTTTCTCACGCTGCTGCGGCGGCTCGCGGACGCCTGGCGCGCCGAGCAAGCGAAACTCGAGCAGAGCGCGCGGACCATTCGCGAGCACGTGGCCGCGGCGCTGAACGAGGCGAAGGCCGGCGTGATCGAGCCCGCGCTGCTCGACGCCGCGGCCGATCAGATGGCGCGGCTGTTCGACGTGCGCTACGGCGGCTTCGGCACCGCGCCCAAGTTCCCGCATCCGGCCGCGTGCCAGTTCCTCCTCGCCCGCTGGCGCGACAGCGGCGCGCCGTGGCAGCGGGACATCGTCGAGAAGACGCTGGCCGGTATGGCGACCGGCGGGATTCGCGACCACCTGGGCGGCGGATTCCACCGGTATGCGGTGGACGAGCGCTGGATCGTGCCGCACTTCGAGAAGATGAGCTACGACAATTCCGAGCTGCTGCGCGCCTACCTCTCCGCCCACCAGGCGTTGGGCACGCCGCTGTTCAAGGAGACGGCAGCGGGCATCGTGGATTGGGTGCTGGCAGCTCTGAGCGACTCCGCGGCGGGAGCTTTCTTCACGTCGCAGGACGCCGACGTGCAGTTCGGCGACGACGGCGGCTACTGGACGTGGACGCCGGACGAAGCGCGTGCGGTGCTCGACGCGGCCGAGTTCGCCGTGGTCGAGAGAGTCTTCGACATCCGCATCCCCGGCGAGATGCCGCACGACCACGAGAAGAACGTGCTGTGGCTGCGCGAGGAGCCGGCGGACGACGCCGAGCGCGCCCTGGTGCGCGCCGCGGTGCGCAAGCTCAAAGCGGCGCGCGACCGCCGTCCGGCGCCGTTCGTGGACAAGACGCCCTACGTCAACTGGAATGCGATGATGGCGGGCGCGTTCCTGCAGGCCGGCGCGGTGCTGGACCGGCCCGAGTGCAACACGCTGGCACTGAAAGTGCTCGAGCGCATCTGGCAGGAGGCGTGGAGCGCCGCGCGCGGCATGGCGCACGCGCTGGGGCGGCCCGAGCCGCACGGCTTGCTCGACGATCACGTGCAGGCGGCGGCTGCGTTCCTGGATGCGTACGAAGCCGAGGGCGATGCGCGCTGGCTGGAGCGCACCGGCGCCGTGATGCGGCGCGCCGTGGCGCAGCATTGGGACGAGAGCGCCGGCGGCTTCTTCGACATCGCGCGCGACCGCGCGGGCGCCGCTTATCTCACGACGCGCGCCAAGCCGGTGCAGGACAACCCCACGCCGTCCGCCAACGGCGTCGCCGCGGTGGTGCTGGCCCGGCTGTGGGCGATCACCGACCAAAAGGAATGGCGTGACCTGCTGGACCGGCAGCTGACGGCGTTCGCGGGCGGTGCGTCGGAGCTGTCCCTCTATGGCGCGACATTGCTCACGGCAGTGGATTGGGCGGTGCATCCCGTCACCCGCATCGCCGTCGCGGGCCCCGCCGGCGACGGTCCCGCCTGCGCGATGCACCTGCGGGCGCTGCAGACCTACCGCCCGCGCCGCGTCGTGATC
>DATLWA010000221.1:0-9836 GCA_035576905.1 Gemmatimonadales bacterium | reverse complement strand
AGACCTTTCGACCGCCGGACCGCCCATCCGCCCGTCCGCCGCCTTGTAGTCGTCGACGAAGCGCACCACTTCCGCAACGCGGCAACACGCCGCTACCGCGCGCTGGCGCGGCTCGCGGTCGGCCACGCCGTGCTGCTCGTGACCGCCACACCGGTGCACAATCGCTTGGCGGACCTGCTGCATCTCTACCGCCTCTTCCTGCGCGACGACGCGCTGGCATCGCTCGGCGTGCCGTCGCTGCGACTCGCGGCGCTCGCCGGCGTGGCCACCCCAGCCGTCGCGGCGGCGGTGGCCCGGCTCACCGTCGCGCGATCGCGCACGCAGGCGGCGACGCATCGCGCCCCTGAATGGACGCTCGCGTTTCCGCGCCGTTTGGCCGGACGCATGATTCGCGTCGCGCCGGTCGCCGCGCCGCTCCTCTCCGGCCTGGTCGCGGCGGTGAGCGCCGTCGCGACTGGGACTCCCGCGGCGGCCTTGCTGCGGCTCGTGCTGCTGCGCCGTCTGGCGTCGAGCCTGCCTGCGTTGCGCGCCAGCCTCGAGCGTCAGGCGGCATTCTTCGATCTGGCGCGCGACGCCGCGCAGTCGGGCCGCGCCCTCTCGCACCGCGACTTCGCCCACGTCTTCCCGCGCGGTGATGACCTCGACATCCAGCTGGCGCTGTTCCCCATGATCCTCGAGGGAGGCGCGGGCGCTGCCGCCGCGAACAACGCCGCGGCGATCCGTCGCGCGCTCGCTGCGGCACAGAGCGACAGCGATCCCAAGGCGAAGACGCTCGCTCAGCTGCTCGGGGAGTGTCCCGCGAAGACGATCGTTTTCTGTGATGCACGCGCCACTGTCCGCCACCTGGCACGACTGCTGCGCGGGCGATTCCGGGTGGCGGCGCTCGCGGGCGAGCATGGCTGGCTCGGGGCCGGCCCCGCGACCCGGCGCGAGGTCTTGTGCGCCTTCGCGCCACGGGCCCAGGGCGCGCCGGCGCCCACCCGCGCGGCCGCCGCGGACGTGTTGATCACCACCGACGTCGCGAGTGAGGGCCTCAACCTCCAGGACGCGGCGCGCGTGGTGCATTACGATTTGCCCTGGTCGCCGGCGCGGCTGGCGCAGCGCGTCGGCCGGGTCGACCGCCTGGGCTCCGCGCACGCCGCGGTCGAGACCATCACGCTCCTGCCACCCGAACCGCTCGAGCGAGCGCTGCGGATCGAGGGCCGCTTGGCGATCAAAGCCCGTCGCCAGCGTGCGGCCGGCGCGGCCGCTGTCGAGACGACTCGCGGCGCCGCAGCGGCGGCGCAGCTCGATTGGTGTGATCGCCTCGACGCGCTCAGCGGGGCGGGAGTCGAGCCGGCGCCCGCGGGCGCGATGGCAGCGGTCGCGGGCGTCGTGGACGCGACGGTCCTGGTGATCCGCATCGGCGATCTGGCGGATGCGTTCGTCGTCACGGGTGACAGCGCCCGCGCCGATCCTGCCCATGCCACGGAGCTGCTCCAGCGCGCCGCCGGCGCGACGGCATGCAAGGCCGATGCGGCGGCGATGCAACGGGCCCTTACGGCGGTGGCGCCGCCCGTCGCAGGACGGCTGGCCGCGGTCCAGGCCGCGCGCTGGCGCGCCCCCGATCGCGATCGCATTGCCCGCCGCCTCATGCCCCTGGCACTCCACGCCGCCCGCCAGGCGGCCCGCGCGGGCGACAGCGTCCGCCTCGCGACGCTCGACCAGCTGGTCTACCGTCTCGCGCAGGGCATGACGGCAGGCGAGGAGCTGCTCCTCGCGGAGCTCGTCGAACAACCGGCGCCGCTTGGCATCAAAGAATTACTCTCCTGGCACACGGCGCTGCCGCCGCTCGCCGATCCGCGCGCGACCCCGGACGTGGCCCTCGAAGCGGTGATCCAGATGCGCCGTTAGATTCCGGCCGTGCCCCTCACCACCTTCCTCTTCGATCTCGACGGCACGCTCATCGACTCGATCGAGCTGATCCTCGAGTCCTACCGCCACACCCTCAAAGCCCACCGCGGCATCGAGCCGCCCGACGACGTCTGGATGGCGGGCCTCGGCACGCCCCTGTGGGTGCAGTTCCGCGACTGGACCACCGATCCCGCCGAGATCAGCGCCATGGTCGAGACCTACCGCACCTACAACCTCGCGCATCACGACGCCATGGTCCGCCCCTACGACGGCGTCGCCGCCCAGGTGCGCGCTCTGAAACAGGCGGGCAAGCGGCTCGGCTTGGTGACGAGTAAGCTCAGGAACGGCGCGCTGCGCGGCTTGAAGGTGGCGGACCTCGAAGACCAGTTCGACACCGTCGTGGGCTCGGACGACGTCACGCACCCCAAGCCGCACCCCGAGCCCGTACTCAAAGCGCTGGACCTGCTCGGCGCCACGGCGGCCGAAGCCGTCTTCATCGGCGACTCGCGCCACGACATGGAAAGCGGCCGCGCCGCGGGCGTGCGCACCGCCGCGGTGCTGTGGGGCCCGTTCGATCGTGCACACCTGGCCGATCTCGTTCCAGATTACTGGCTGGAGACGCCGGCCGACCTCTCGCAGTTCACGGAGTAATCATGCGCTTCGTCCCCTTCGAGCTCGAACGCTGGCAGTCCACCTGGGAGAATCGCGTCCGCTACAACATCTCCGAGTCGGGCGTGCACCCGCTCTCGGTGCAGGAGCTGCTCGGCGTGGCCGGCGCGCCGGCGCTGCCGCTGCTCGAAGTGCGGCTGCACTACAGCCAGTCCAACGGCACCGACCTCCTGCGCGAGCGGATCGCCGCGCTTTATCCCGGCGCCTCGCCCGACCAGGTGCTCGTCACTTTGGGCTCCGCTGAGGCGAACTTCTGCGTCTTGTGGCGCCTGATCGAAGCGGGCGACAGCGTCGCCGTGATGCTGCCCAATTACCTCCAGACCTGGGGCCTGGCGCAGAACTTCGGCGCGCGCGTGCGGCCGTTCCACCTGCGCGAAGACCTGGGCTGGGAACCCGATCCCGACGAAGTGCGCACCGCGATCGCGCCGGGCACCAAGCTCGTGGTCGTGACCAATCCGCATAATCCCACTGGGCACGTGCTGTCGGAGCAGGCGCGCATGCTGATCGCCGCGCGCGCCGCCGAAGTGGGCGCGTGGCTGCTGTCCGACGAGGTCTACCAGGGCGCCGAGCGCAACGGTGCAGTCACGCGCTCCAACTGGGGCGCGTCCGACAAGACGATCGTCGTGAACGGCTTGTCCAAGGCGTACGGTCTTCCGGGTCTGCGCATCGGCTGGATCGTGGGTCCGCCCGCGTTCGCCGGCGAGGCGTGGGCGCGCCACGATTACACCACCATCGGCCCGTCGGGCGTGAGCGATCACCTCGCGACGCTGGCGCTCGAGCCGCGGGTGCGCGAGAAACTGCTGGAGCGCACGCGCCGCATCATCACGGCCAATTATCCCGTGCTCGAGGAGTGGCTGAAACGCTTCGGCGACGCGTTCACCTGGACGCCGCCCGACGCCGGCGCGATCTGCTTCGCCAAGTACAAGCACGCCATCGACGCGCCCGAACTGGCCGAGAAACTGCGCGCCGAGCACGGCGTGTTGCTCTGTCCCGGCGACCATTTCGGCATGCCGCACCACCTGCGCTTCGGCTTCGGCAACGAGCTGGCCGTGCTGCAGGCGGCGCTGGGCGAAACTGAAAGAGGCCTGCGGCGCGTGATGACGGACTGAGATGCGGGTCGTCCCGCTCGAGGCCTTCAAAGACAAGATTCCGATGACGCGGGCGATCGCCGCGGTCGAGCGCGGCTTCCGCGCGCTCGCCGCGGGTGAGGCGACCCTCCCCGACCCGCTGGTGGCGGAGATCGAGGATCGCGACGCCGAAGTCCACGTGAAGGGGGCCCTGCTCAAGGGCGGCCGGCACTTCGTGCTCAAGCTCGCGACCGGCTTCTATCACAATCCCGCGCGCGGCCTGCCGTCGGGCGACGGCCTGTTCCTCCTGCTCGACGCCGAGACCGGGGCGCCCGCGTACCTCCTCGAAGAGCACGGCTACCTCACCGACCTGCGCACCGCGGCGGCGGTGGCGCTGACGCTGCGCTACCTCGCCCCCGCCGACGCCACCGACGCGTTGCTCGTGGGGACCGGCGCGGTGGGATGTCTCGCGGCGCGCGCCATCATCGCCGAGCGCCCCATCAAGCGACTCACGCTGTGGAACCGCACGGCCGAGCGCGCGGCCGCATTGGCGCGCGACCTGGCGTCCGTGGTCGAGACGCGCGTGGCGCCGGCGCTGGAATCGGAAGTGCGGCGCCATCGCATCATCGTGACGGCGACCGCCAGCACCACGCCGCTGATCCGCGCGGCGTGGGTGCAGCCCGGCACGCACGTGACGTCGGTGGGCACGGGCAGCCCCGCCAAAGTCGAGCTCGAGCCCGCGCTGCTCGCCAAGGCCGACCGTGTATTCGCCGACCGCATCACGCAGACCGAGCGTTACGGTAACTTGCATCATGCGATCGCCGCGGGCGTATTCACCCGCGACCGCATGACGGGCGAGCTAGGGGATTTGGCAGTGGGGCGGCTCGCCGGGCGGGAGTCGCCGAGTCAGATTACCGTCGCCGACCTGACGGGCGTCGGCGTGCAGGACGCCGGGATCGCGGAAGCGGTCGTGGAGGTGATCGAATCATGAAGCGCACTGAGACCAAAGCGCGTGAGACCGCAGTCGTCCGCGCGCCGCACGATGGCAGCGAAGTCGGGGTGTATCCGCTGGCGGGGCCCGAGGAAGTGCGCGCAGCGCTCGACGCCAACGCCGCCGCGGCGGGCGCCTGCCGCGAGATGCCGGCCCACGAGCGCGCCGCGGCGCTGCGCCGCATCGCGGCAGCGGTGGCCACCGAGAAGGAATCGTTGGCGCACACGCTGGCGCTCGAAGCGGGCAAGCCCATCAGCCAGGCGCGCACCGAGATCGACCGCACGGTCGCCGTGTTCTCGGACGGCGCCGAGGAAGCCACACGGCTCGAGGGCAACGTGCTCCCCGCCGACGCGGTGCCCAACGGCACGGGGCGGATCGCGCTGGCGCGGCGCTTCCCGCTGGCACCGATTGCCGCCATCACGCCGTTCAACTTTCCGCTGCTCCTGGCCGCCCACAAACTGGCGCCCGCGATGGCCTGCGGCGCCAGCATCACGCTCAAGCCGCCGCCGCAGGACCCGCTGACCACGCTGCGTCTGGGCGAGCTGGTGTGGGGATCCGGCTATCCCGACGGCGGCGTCCGCATCGTGCCGTGCCACGTCGAAGTGGCGCAGATCCTGATCGAAGACCCACGCGTCCGCATGATCACGTTCACGGGCAGCGCGCGCGCCGGCTGGGCGATCCGCGCCAAGGCCGGCAGCAAGCGCGTGGCCCTGGAGCTGGGCGGCAACGCCGGCGTGATCGTGGCGGCCGACGCCGATCTCGAGTGGGCCGCTGCGCGCTGCGCCATCGGCGGGTTCACCTACGCCGGCCAGTCGTGTATTTCGACGCAACGCATTTACGTGCACGAGGCGGTCTATCAACAGTTCCTCGATTTGTTCGTGCCGAAGGTCGAAGCGTTGAAAGTGGGCGACGTGCTCGACGACAAGGTCGACGTGGGACCGATGATCTCCCTCGACGCCGCCGAGCGCGTGGCGCGCTGGATCGCGGAGGCGGTGGCGGCCGGCGCGCAGGTGGTCACCGGCGGCAAGCGCACCGGCGCCTACGTCGAGCCGACGGTGCTCACGCACACCAGCCCCGACATGAAGGTCAATTGCGAAGAAGTGTTCGCGCCGCTCGTGACGGTGACGCCGTTCCGGAAGATCGCAGACGCCATCGCCGCCGTGAACGACTCGCCATACGGCCTGCAGGCGGGCGTGTTCACGCGCGATCTGCAGACGATGTTCGGAGCCTGGGCCGAGCTCGACGTGGGCGGCGTCAACGGCAACGACATTCCCGGTTATCGCGTGGACCGCCTGCCGTACGGCGGCGCCAAGGCGTCGGGGCTGGGGCGCGAGGGCGTGCACTACGCGATTCACGAAATGACCGAGCTGCGCCTGCTGACGGTGAAACTGTAATGATGCTCCGACTCTGGACATGGCTCGACTTCACGCACATGTCGCACCGGCCGCCGCTGCCCGCGCCCTGGTGGGCGTGGTGCGCCGCCGCCTACCTGGCGCCGAGTCTGGTCCTCACCTTCGTGAGCGCGGACGATGTGCCGTACCGCGACATCGTCTGGTTGGTGACGCTGGTGCCGGCGTTTCTGCTGTCGCTGCACTACGGCATGCGGGGCGCCGTGGCCGGCTTGGTCATGGGCACCGTGTTGTTCACGACGATTCAGTTCCTCGTCGCCTCGAACCTGGAGCCCGAGGATTGGCGCATCACGGTGCCGATCTACGCGGCGTACGGCGCGATCGCGATTTCGGTGGGCTGGCTGTCGCAGGAGCTGCACCTGTTCTACGCGCGGGCGATCGAGGGCGAGCGCATCGAGGTGGTGGGCCAGCTGGCGATCGCCATCCGCCACGAGGTGAACAACGCGCTCGCCACCATCGTGGCGGAGGCGCAGATCCTCGCGCAGGACGCCCGGCTCGAGCACCCGGAGGACAAGGCGGCGGTGGACAGCATGCTGGTGATGGCGCGCCGCATCCAGGACAGTCTCGAGCGGCTCACGCGGGTGACGCACGCCCCCACCACGGACTACGTGGAAGGGCTGAAGATGATCGACTTGGCGAAGCTCAGGGTCCGGGAGCCCGAGTCGCCGTCCTGAGGCTCAGCCGATCACAGCGTGCAGCACCAGGTACGAGATGAGCCCGATCGCCCCCGCCATGGGAATCGTCAGCACCCAAGCCCACACAATCCGCCCCGCCACACCCCACCGTACCGCCGACAGCCGCTGCGAAGCGCCCACGCCCGTGATCGCCCCGGTGATCGTGTGCGTGGTGCTGACGGGGATGCCGAAGTGCGACGCAATGAACAGCGTGATGGCGCCACTGGTCTCGGCGCAGAACCCGCCGAACGGCTGGAGTTTCGTGATCCGCTGGCCCATCGTGCGAACGATGCGCCAGCCGCCTGCCATCGTGCCCAGCGCGATGGCCGCGTGCGCGCTCAGGATCACCCACCACGGAATGACCTGCGTCGTGGTGAGGTGCAGGGCCCGGACCGGGAAGTTCACGAACGCCGCCTGCGCGGCGACCAGCAGCCCGACGATGATGCCCATCGTCTTCTGGGCATCGTTCGTGCCGTGCCCCAGCGAATAGGCGGCCGCCGAGAACAGCTGCAGCACGCGGAACGTGCGGTCGACCTTTCCCGGTAGCGCGCGCCGCAGCGCCCACGACAGGGCGACGATGAGCGCGAGCGCCAGCACGAAGCCCATCAGGGGCGCCACGACAATGAAGATCAGGGTCTTGGTCCACCCCTTCACGATGATCGCCGCGAAACCGACCTTCGCGACTGCCGCGCCGGCGTAGCCCCCGATCAGTGCGTGCGAGGAGGATGTCGGCAGTCCGAGAAACCAAGTTGCCAGGTCCCACGCGATCGCGCCCAGCAGTCCGCACAACACCACCGTCGGATCCACGATCGACACGTCGATCAGGCCGCCGCCGATCGTCTTGGCGACGGCGGTGCCGAGCCCGAACGCCGCCACGAAATTGAAGAACGCGGCCCAGATCACCGCCATCCCGGGCGACAACACCCGCGTCGAGACGACGGTGGCGATGGAGTTGGCCGCGTCGTGGAAGCCGTTGATGAAATCGAAGGTGAGTGCGACCAGAATGATCGCGAGCACCAGCCAGATGGTCGCCGACATCAGCCGTGCTTGATCGTGATGGACTCCAGCACGTTGGCCACGTCCTCCGCCTGGTCGAGGGTGCGCTCGAGGTTGTCGTAGATCTCTTTCCACTTGATCACTTCGAGCGCGTCTTTCTCCTTGTCGAACAATTCGCCCAGCGCCTCGTGGTAGATCGCGTCGCCTTCTTCTTCGAGCTTCTTGGCTTCGATGCAGAGGCGCATCACGTCGTCACCCTTCTTGAGGCGGCCGACGCCTTCGCCGAGCGTGGCAACCATCCGCTCGATCACCTCGACGAGCACCTTTACGGGCGGGGGCGCGATGCCCAGCCGGAAGATCTGCGCGCGGCGCGCCGCCCCGTCGATCGCATCCATGACGTCGTCGAGGTCGGAGGCGAGCTGGTGGATGTCCTCGCGGTCGAGCGGCGTGATGAAAGTGCGGTCGAGCCGGTTCACCACCTCGTGGGTGAGCTGGTCGGCCTCGTGCTCCAGCCGCTTGATGGCGTCCACGATCGGCGTGCGGCGCTCGGGCGCCGCCTCGAACAGGTCGCGTAACAGACGCGCCGCTTCTTTGTTTCTAGTGGCGACCTGCACGAACAGGTCGAAGAATTCTTCTTCGCGGGGCAGAAAGCGCACGGTATTCCTCGCGGTGAACGGGCTCTCGAGAATCCGCGCGGAAACATAGCGGCGGCCCGGGACGGGGACTAGGTTACGCGGATGGCGACCGACTTCGTCAAAGCCCTCACCCGCCTCGACGCCACGGCGCTGGTCGTGGGCTCGATGATCGGCTCGGGAATCTTCATCGTCTCGGCGGAAATCCTGCGCGAAGTCCACGCCCCCGGCCTGTTGCTCGTCGTGTGGGCGCTGTCGGGCGTGGTCACCTTGATGGGCGCGCTGACTTACGGCGAGCTCGCCGCCATGTTCCCGAGCGCCGGGGGCCAGTACGTCTATCTGCGCGAAGGCATTTCGCCGCTGTTCGGCTATCTCTACGGCTGGACGCTGTTCGTGGTCATCCAGACCGGGACCATCGCCGCGGTGGCCGTGGCGTTCGCCAAGTTCACGGGCGTTCTGTTCCCGGGCCTCTCGGCCGACGTGTTCCATGGCTGGGGCACCACTGTGCACTTCCCGGCCCCGATCGGCGACATCCTCGTCGGCGTCTCGCCGCAACGGCTCCTGGCCATCGCGGCGATCGTGCTGCTCACCTGGATCAACGTGCGCGGCGTGCAGACCGCGGCGTTCATCCAGACGTCGCTCACCGTGGTCAAGACCGCGGCGCTCGCGGCGCTCATTCTGCTGGGGATCACGGTCGGCCGTAACGCCCAGGCCATCGGCGCCAACTTCGGCGGCAATTTCTGGTCCACGGGCGGCTGGGTGGTGGGCGCCGGTGCCGTGGGCGCGGCGATGGTCGGCTCGCTCTTTTCCATGGATGCCTGGAACAACGTCGGCTTTGCGGGCAGCGAGATGAAGGACGCCACCAAGGATCTGCCGTTCGCGATGGTCCTCGGCACGTTGATCGTGATGGTCCTGTACCTGCTCGCCAACGTGGCGTACCTGAACGTGCTGCCGCAGGGTGCCATCGTCACGGCGCCGCAGGACCGCGTCGGCACCGCCGCCTTGCAGGCGATCTTCGGCGCGCCGGGCCTCGTGCTCATGGCCGTCGCCATCATGATCTCGACGTTCGGCTGCAACAACGGCCTGATTCTCTCGGGCGCGCGCGTGTACTACGCGATGGCGCGCGACAATCTGTTTTTCAAGTCAGCGGGTGAGCTGCATCCGCGTTATCACACGCCGAGCGTGGCGCTCGTCGCGCAGGCCGTGTGGACGTGTGTGCTGTGTCTGTCGGGGACCTACGGCCAGCTGTTGAATTTCGTGATCTTCGCGGCGCTGCTGTTTTTCATGGTGACCGCCGTGGGCCTGTTCGCGCTGCGGGCCAACCGGCCCGACCTGCCGCGGCCGGTGAAAGCAGTCGCGTATCCCTGGCTGCCCGCGCTATACATCGTCGCCACCGGTTTGATTTCGCTCGACCTGCTCGTGTCCTCGGCGACCCGCACGTACGCGTTCCTGGGACTGGGGCTCGTGGTCCTGGGCGTGCCGGTCTACTACGTGTGGCGGTCGCT
>DATLWA010000220.1:0-3010 GCA_035576905.1 Gemmatimonadales bacterium | reverse complement strand
AGGACCAGCAGCGGAACTGGTGGCCGGCGAGCTTCGTGGTGGCGCGCGCCTATCTCGATCAGTTGGCGCGCACCAACGGCCTGGCGGCGGGGAAGATCACGAGCGCGCGCGGCGCGTTGCAGCGCGCCGAGCGGCTGTCGGGGCGGGGCAGGAAGGGTGCGCTCACGGCGCTCGCGGCGCAGCTCAACCGCGATGCCGCAGGTGCGGCCGATCAGGGCAAGGTTCGCCTGCTCGCCGCGACAGTGACGGACTTGGCGAACGCGAAACACTAGTTGCGCAGACGAAGCACCGGAGCCGGACGGCGGGAAGATTCCGCCGTCCGGCTCTTGCTTTTGTGCTGCCGTTTGAGGCAGCGCATCGCCGAGTGGACGCTGCAGCGTGTGAACGGCGCCACACGTCGTGCACCGTTTTGTTGTAGGGGCTTTCGGACATTGACCGTCGCCCGCGCCGCTTGCTAGCATGCGCTCACTCCAATGGCACGACGCAACGAACCACTATGGGCGTGGGCCCGCGTGAAGGGCGACGTGAATCACGGCGTGCGCCGCGGGGCGTGGTACCGCGTGATCCGGTTCACGTCCGAGAACGCGCTGCTCGCGGTGTCGCACAAGGAAGTGCGCGTGCCGCGCCGCGACTTGGACGCGAGCTATACGCGGCCGCTGCAGTGGTCGATCGTCCACCGGCCGGCGGACGCGAAGAACCTTCCCGTCGAGTGGGGTGATCGCTACGCCGTCTGCCCCGTGTGCGCCACGCGCGCGCAGCTCAAGAATCATCCCGCCAAGCTGCGCTGCCCGACCTGCGGCGGCCTGTTCGAGGTCGGCTGGCCCTAACAGCCGCCGACCTTCCCTGATCCGCCGCCGCGGCTGACGCCGCCGCCGAAACTGTCCTTGAGGCGGCGCAACGACGACGTCGGCGCGACGGGCGAGATCCCGGAAAAGGCGGTGCCGATCCCGATGGACACGATCCACTGCGGTGACGCGCCCGTCAGGCCGTGGCCCACATCCATTGTGAGCGCCAGCGGTCCGCTGATCGCGTAGCTCGCGCCCGCGCCGACGGTGCGGGCGAGCGCCTGGGTGGAATCGGCGTGGCCGACGTCCCCGCCCAGCGATCCTCCCACGATCCAGCGCGACGACACGGCGAGTGCGGCCTCGAAGCGCAGCGACGTCGCCTGCGGCGCGCTCAACGTGGACTGTGTGCCGAGTCCCGAGAAGCCGTGACTCCCGCTCACCGACAGCCGCAGCGCGTCCGTCGCCGCGACACTCACGCCCGCATCCGCGCCCCACGACGTCTGTCCGGTGCCCAGGCCGCACGCCGCATCGCCGGTGGGTAGCGTCGTCACGAGCGCCACGCCCAATGTCGGCGACGCCGCGCCGCCAAAGGTGTGGGCCGCACCCGCCACGAGCGGCAAGTCGCCGAGCCCCGTGCTCGAGACCCCGCTGTCCGATACGCGGACGTACGAAGGCAGAACGGAGAGCGTGAGCCAGCCCCTGGGCTGAAACTGCAGGACGGCAGACACGGCGCGCTCGGTGCGGGTGTCGCTCAGCCGGGCCGCGCCCGCGGTGAAGCCGTAGCTCACCTGGGCGACGGCGCTCGCGGGCACACCACAGGCGGCCGCGACACCGAGGATGACGCGCAGGGATCTTCGCATGGGAGTAAGACGCCGTCGCGTCGCAGTCGGTCACACGCGCTGTTTCTCCGCGCAACGAACGTGACCTTCCGCGTGCCCGAGGGTCCTCCTCTCGGCAGTACCAACAGTCCTTAGCGAGGAGGAGTGATGAAGATCACGCATATCGCGAGCGCGCTGGTCGCGCTCTCCATCGGCGCCGCGACGAGTGCCATGGCGCAGCGGGCGGCGAAGACGTCGACGCAGCACGCGCAGATGGGTCGTTCGTCGCACGCGTCGTCCACGCCGACCGCGACCAAGACCACGTTCCGTGGCATCGCGGCGAAGCTCGGCACCACGCCCGACGCACTCGAGACGGCGTACACCGCCGCCAAGCAGGCGAACCCCAAGCTGACCCGCGGTCAGTTCGTCGCGGCCAACGTGTTGGCGAAGAACCTCGGCGACAAGAATTCCGCCATCACCACCCAGGCGATTCTCGACGGCCTGCAGAGCGGCAAGAGCATCGGCCAGACGCTGCAGGGCTTGGGCATGGGCGCGGGCGACGCCGATAAGGCGCAAGACGCGGCCAACAAGGAGATTCGCGCGGCCAGCCGTGCCCGGCCGGCGAACAGCACCAAGGATTCCACCAAGAGCAACTGACGGAATCGCGAACCGCTGACCCCGGGGGCGCCGTGCCCCGGGGTCACGCGTTACCGCTTGGTCCAGTCGAGCGGTTTGATGTCGCGTGACGTGGCGCGCGCGCGATCCTGCGCGGCCTTGAGGTGCCCCTCGTACTCCGGCCGCCAGGAGGCGGGGAGGTGTTCGCGGAAGTACGCGGCGGTCATGACGTCGCCGCGCGGCGCCGCCCTTGCGCCGAACCCCACCGCCACCACGTCGCCCAGAAAGCACGTCGAGCTGCCCGTATCCATCGCGTTCACCACGCGGCATTCGAAGTGGGCGTAGCACTCGTCGAGGATCGGCACGCCGGTGGTGCCGGGACGGTGCGGCACACTGCCGAGTTTCTCCATCGCCCGGCCGCTCTGGAAGCCCAGATGGTGAATCAGGTCGTACTGGTCGGTGCGCAGCAGGTGCAGCGCGAAGCGCCCGGTCTCGAAGATCAGCTCATGACTGAAGTTGAACTTGTGGATGAAAACCGCGAGGCGCGGCATGTCGGGTACGATCGAGGCGCGGATCGCGCTGTCGATGATCATGCCGTTGCGCTTGCCGCCCCGCGCCGAGGTGATGGCCACCACGGGGGACGTGAGATTGCGCAGCAGCTGGTAGATCTCCGCTGGGGCGGGCTCGGACATAGATTACAATATATGGGGCACCTCCCTGATCGCCTCCGCGCGCACGCGATTGCCGCCCAGCTGTTCCGGCGGCCCGGCACGGCCGTCGTCGCCGTGTCGG
>DATLWA010000219.1:0-3263 GCA_035576905.1 Gemmatimonadales bacterium | reverse complement strand
CCAAGATACCCCGCCGCGCTACCGCCGGTCACACCCCTCGCGCGTTTCCCGCTGCGCCGCCATTGTTACGGCCGCCCACACCGACCTGAGGATCGCGTCATGCACCGCTTCGCCGCTGTGCCTCTTAGCCTCTTAGCTTCTGTCGCCTCTCTCGCCGCCCAGCAGCCCGACACCGCTCTCTGGACCCGCCTCCACTACCGCTTCGTGGGCCCCGAAGGCAATCGCGCCGTCGCCGCGATCGGCGAGCCGGGCAATCCGATGGTGGCCTACGTGGGCGCCGCGTCGGGCGGCATCTGGAAGACAGAAGACGCAGGGTGGCACTGGCGCGCGGTGTTCGACTCCGAGCCGGCGCAGGCGATCGGCGCGCTCGCCATGGCGCCGTCGGCGCACAACATCGTCTGGGCGGGCACCGGCGAGACGTTTTTCATTCGCTCGATGACGGCGCTGGGCAACGGCGTCTACAAGTCCACCGACGCCGGGCGCAGCTGGACGCACATGGGGCTCGATTCGACCGGCCGCATCGGGCGCATCGTGATCAGCTCGCTCGATCCCAACGTGGTGCTGGTGTGCGCGCTGGGCCGCTCGTACGGTCCGGCGCAGCAGCGCGGCGTGTATCGCACGACTGACGGCGGCAAGACGTGGACGCGCGTGCTGTTCGTCGATCCCAACACGGGCTGCGCCGACCTGGCGATCGACCCCAGCGATCCCAACGTCCTCTACGCCGGCATGTGGCAATTCGAAATCAAGACCTGGCACCTGCAGAGCGGCGGGCCGGGCAGCGGCTTGTGGACGTCGCACGACGGCGGTGTCACGTGGAAGCGGCTCTCGGGCCATGGCCTGCCGGTCGCCTCTCACGCCGTCGGAAAAATCGCGGTCGCCGTGGCGCCGTCGGCGCCCAACACGGTCTACGCCCTGATCGAAGACGCCGATCCCACGCTCTATCGCACCGACGACGGCGGCAACACGTGGCGGCTGGTGTCGCGCGATCACGCCATGGCCGAGCGCGCGCCGTACTACGTGCGCTTCGCGGTGTCGCCCGATGACGAGAATCGCCTGTACTTCGTCACGGTGCGGTTTTCGATTTCGCAGGACGGCGGCCAGACGTTCGCGCGCTCGGGCTTCGGCGGCGGCGGCGACAACCACGACATCTGGATCGATCCGTTGAACGCCGACCGCTACATGATCGCGCACGACGGCGGCGCCACCATCACGCTGAATCGCGGCAAGAGCTATACGCGCGTGGTGCTGCCGATCGCCCAGATGTATCACGTCAACGTCGACACGCGCGTGCCGTACTTCCTCTACGGCAATCGCCAGGACGGCATCTCCTACCGCATGCCGTCGCGCAGTCTCGCGGGCGGCATCTCCGAAGGCGACTGGGGCCACGTCGGCGGCTGCGAGTCGGGCTTCGCGATTCCCGACACGGTGGACAACGCGACGGTCTGGTCGGGCTGTTACGACGGCGGGCTCGAGGTGTACGACATCCGCACCGACCACGCGCGCAACGTGCGCGTCTGGCCCGAAGCGGGCTACGGCTGGCGGCCGGCGGACATGAAGTACCGCTGGAACTGGACCTTCCCCATCGCCATCTCGCCGCACGACCACACGCACGTCTACGTCGGCAGCCAGTTCGTCCATATGACCACCGACGGCGGCGCCAGCTGGAAAGTCATCAGTCCCGATTTGACCCGCAACGACACGACGCACCAGCAGAGCTCGGGCGGCACCTCGACCGACAACCTGATGACGTTCGACGGCGCCACGCTGTTCGCCATCGCCGAGTCGCCCGTGCAGAAGGGCGTGATCTGGGTGGGCTCGAACGACGGCCTGGTGCACATCACCAAGGACGGCGGCGCCACGTGGACCGACGTCACCGCGGCGATGAAGCTCGTGCCCTGGGGCAAGATCTCCGCGATCGAGCCGTCGCATTTCGACGCCGGCACCGCCTACCTCGCGGTGGACTTGCACGAATTGGACGACTTGGGCCCTTACATCTATAAGACGGCGGATTTCGGGAAGACCTGGACCAACATCGCGGGCACCCTGCCCCGCTCGACGATGTCGTTCGTGCACAACGTGGCGGAGGATCCGGCGCGCAAGGGCATGCTGTTCGCCGGCACCGAGAACGGCCTGTACGTGACGCTGGACGACGGCGCGCACTGGGCCGCGCTGCAGACCAACCTGCCGCACGCGCCGGTGTCGTGGATCGTGGTGCAGCCGAAATTCAAAGACCTGGTCGTGGCGACGTACGGCCGCGGCTTGTGGATCCTGGACGACATCACGCCGCTCGAGCAGATGGACGCCGCCGCGCTCGCGGGGAAGGCGCATCTCTTCGCCCCGCGCTCGGCCTATCGCTTCCGCGGCACCCAGGGCATCACCGACGCGCCCAACAGCGCCGTTTCCGCCGAAAACCCGCCCTACGGCGCTGGTCTCACGTACTACCTGTCGCCCACGGTCGCCGACACCAGCCAGACGCCCGACACCACGCGCCGCCAGCGGCCGATTCGCATCGCGATCCTCGGCCCGCAGGGCGACACCGTGCGCGTGCTCAATGGCGAACGGCAGCCGGGGCTCAATCGCGTGTGGTGGGACCTGCGCTCGACGGCGCCCGCCGTGCCGCGGCTGCGCACGCCGCCGCCCGGCAAGTCGTGGGTGCGCACCGGCGCCGACGGCACGCGGGCGCTCGTCAGTTGGGATCTCGATCTGTCGCTGCGCGGGCCGCTGGTCCTGCCCGGCACCTACAGCGTGCGCCTGCGCGTGGACGATTCGACGTACACGCAGCCGCTGACCGTATTGAAGGACCCCAACACCACGGCGACCGACGCCGACGTACAAGCGCAGTCACAGCTCGGCCTGACGATTCGCGGCGAGCAGGACAGCGTCACCCGCATGATCAACCGGTTGGAGTGGGTGCGGGCGCAGGTGCAGGGTCTGGTGAGCCAGCTGCGCGGCGATTCCGCGCTGGCGCGCGACTCGAGCGCCCGCCGGCTGGCGTCACAAGCCGACTCGCTCGATCGCAAAGGGCTTGCCGTCGAAGGCGTCCTGTTCGACGTCCATCTCACCGGCGCGCGCGAAGACGCGTTCCGCAGTCCGATGCAGCTCTACGGCCGGCTCGCGGCGTTGCAGTCGGATGTCTCGGAGAACAGCGCCGACTTCGCCCCGACCACGCAGCAGGTGGCGGTGAATCAGCTGTTCGCGCAGCGCATCGCCGATGCGGCGGCGAAATTCCAGGACTTCATGGAGAAGCAGCTGCCGGCGTTCAG
>DATLWA010000218.1:0-11496 GCA_035576905.1 Gemmatimonadales bacterium | reverse complement strand
CGAACGGGAACGCCGCCGTGCCGAACTGCACGGGGGCGCCGGTGACCGCCACGTTCACGAACCATTTGGTGCGCGGCGCCACCGTGACGGTCGCCGTGGCGGTGACGCCCGGACCCACGGCGGCCGTGATGACGGCGCTGCCCGGCGCGCGGCCGTGCACGGTGCCGTCGGCATCGACGCCCGCGACATTCAAGTTCGAGGATCGCCACGTCGCGTTGGACAGCGTGACGGTGCGCCCGGCGGAATCTCGGCCCTGCGCCAGCAGCTGGTACGCCTGGTCGATCGCGAGCTGCGCCGTGTTGGGGAAGACGGCCAGCGTCAGCGCCGACCCCGTGCCGCAGCCGCCCGGCGCCAGCAGCATCACGCGCTGGCCGGGGATCGGGATGCCCACCGCCGTGGACAGAATGATCAGCGCGTCCACGCTCGTGACGTTGCCGTCCGAGTTGACGTCGCCCAGCCCGGAATCGAACAGCGTCGTGTCCACGATCAGCGGCGCGGTGCTGACGGTGTCGAACGTGGTGTCGACCGGCAGGCCCACGACCTTGGACAGGATCAACAGGGCGTCGCGGCTGTTGGACGCGCCGTCGCGGTCGATGTCGCCCCAGAAGCCGCGCGACGGGCAGAACATCGCGCTCGTGACCGTCAATTCGGGCAGCAGATTGGTGAACGTCCCGGCCGCCGACATTTCGTTGAACGAGAGCGTGACCGGTGTGCCGACCGTGTCGGCCACGTAGAAGAGCATCTGCGCCACGGTCACGAGGCCGCCCGTGCCCGTGGGCGAGACGGACGTGAACTTGAGGACGCCGGAACCCGTGCTGTCCGTGTTGATCTGCGGCGGCGGGAAGTTGCCCGCGTTGGCGCCGTAGAAGGTCAGCGCCCCGGGATTCCACGTGAGCCGCGCGGTGTAGCTGCCGAGCTTCGCGCCGCCCGAGCCGGCCATGTCGACGGCGATCGGCACGAGCACCGTGCTCAAGTGCTGGCCGGTGAGCTCGCCGCCCACGCGCGCGGTGACGGTCTGCGCCGCGAGCGCGCCGCCCCAGCCCAGCCCCAGGAGGGCGAAACCGAGCACGCGCCTCACGGCACCCTCTTCATGCCGGGGGCCGTGTTGCCGGCGGTATCCCGACCCAGCACGCCCAGGGCGCCGTTCGGCAGCCAGACGTACAGCCGGTCGGGATTGCGATACGTGGCGAACAGGATGCCGCTGTCGGTCCACGCGGGGGCGAAGGCACCGCCGGGCAGGCTGACGCGCACCGTGTACGGCCCACCGGCCACCGCCGGCGCTGCGACCACCTGGAACTGATTGTCGACGACGAGCTGGAAGTACAGCGAGTCGCCCGCCTGGTTCCAGTCCACCTGGGACGGAGTCGCGTTGTTGGGACCGGACGCGTACACCGTCTTATCGGTGGCCGGGTCGTCGAGCAGGCGGGTGTGCACCTCGCCGCCGTTGACCACGTTCGAGTAAGCGACGGTGCGGCTGCCCGGGATGGGCTGCCACGTGACGCCGGCGACGTTGGTGGGACTCGACAGGATGACGTGCTGGTTCGACCCGTCCGCGGCCATCACCCAGATCTGGTTGCTCGTGATGTACACGATCGAATCGCCCGCCGGCGACCAGTCGGGCGACTGATCGATGCTGAGGTCGAGCGGCGTCAGGTTCACCACATTCGCGCCGTTCGCGTCGGACTTGCAGACCTGGGGGTAGCCCGCGCTGTTGAAGCAAATGAACAGCACGCTGAGGCCGTCGGGGGAGACGCGCGGCCGCCAGTCGTAGGCGACTGACGCGTCGGCGCTGTCACCGGGCACCGTGACCGTGGTGCCGTTGGCGGCGCGTACGGCGAGCCCCGAGGTCCCGGCCACACCGGGATTGGCGCCTTCACGCACGAAGTAGAGCGGCCGCGGCAACAGTGCCTGGGGCGCGCAGGCGTCCACGATGCCCTGCCCCACGCGGAACCCGGGTGTCGGCAGCTCGATCGACGCCGACAACATCGCCAACGCGTCGCGCGAGGTGACCTGGCCGTCGGCGTCCACGTCCGCATGCGCCAGGCTGTAGGGGCCGGTCGGCAGGCCCACGGCCCCGGACAGGGTGACCAGGGCGTCGAGGCTGTTCACCACGCCGTCGTCGCTCACGTCGCCCCACAAGCCGGACGCGTGGCACACTTCATTGACATCGCCGACGCGGTCGAAGGTGCGATCCGAGCCGAGCCGGTCCTGCAGCGCCACCGGATCGAGGTACAGAACGGAGCCGTCCACGGCGCCGCCCGCGAGCGCGAAATGCGCCTGCAGAACGTTGTGCTGGACGTACTGCAGCAAGCCGCAGCCCCCGGCCGAGAACTCCACGTAGTTGCTGCCGGTGGTCGTGGTGAGCGGGAAACCCGTGCTGTCGGGGCAAGTCGTATGCGCGTCCACGAAGGTCACGCGCGCCGGGTCGAAGTACACGCGCAGTGTGAACGCGCCCAACGCGTACGAGTTCGGGTTGTAGTCCAGCGCCGCGATATTGACGGTGAACTGCCCGCCCGCCAGGGCGGAGTAGACCGAGTCGCCGGTGAGCGACGGATCGAGGAAGAACACCCGCAGCTGCGAGCCGGTCGGCACCTGGGCGCGCGCGGCGCCTGCCACTGCGAGACACGCGAACACTACCGCCAGGAAGACGCGTCTCATTGGCCGGCCCGTCCCTTCTGCGGCGCCGTGCGGGCGGCGCGCGCCGCGCGCGCGGCCTCGATCTGCCGCTGCCGCTCGAGCTGCGCCGCGGCCTGGTCGGCGCGCTGCTGCGCGCGCTGCGCGTCGGCCTGCGCCCGCGCCCGCAGCTGCTCGGCGCGTGACGCCAACGCCTTGGCTACCGGGGACGTGCCGCCGCTCGCCGCGGCCATGCGGTCCGCGAGCTGCATCTGCCGGGCGTTCAGGGCAACCGGCGCGGGCGCGGGGCGCGACGCCCGCAGCGGCGCGACGTAGGTCCGCCGCGGCACGCTCGTGAGCGACGGCGCCGTCCGCGCCGCGATCACGCGGATCGGGGGCGCCAGCGCCGGCAACAGCGGCGTGGGATCGGTGGTCAAATACGCCGTCGTGTCCACGTTGCCGAACGTGCTGTCCGAGCCGGCACCGGAGTGGGAGCCCGTCGCGAGACCCCACCAGTTCCCCTGCGCATGCACCGTGTCGGTCGGAGACGCAATCGCGTAGACGCTGTCGTTCACGAACGCGTTGCCCTGCACCGCGAAGCTCGCCCCGGTGGCGTTGGGGTTGTTGAGGCCGAACTTGTGGTTGTTCTGGATGTTGTTGCCCGTCATCGAGAACGCGCCGAGGCCGAGCACGTAGATCGCCGCGGAATCGGCGTGGCTGATGGCGTTGGAGTCCGCCACCACGTCGGCAGTAGCCAGGTTGAACTCGAAGCCGCGGCCGTGCACGCGCCGCAGCGTGTTGGCGATGAGCGTGTCCTCGCCGATGTCGCCGTAGAGCGAGATGCCCAGCGCGCCGGCCGAGTAGTAGCCGGTGGATGTGACGTCCTCGATCAGGTTGCCGCGGGCGATCAGGGTGTCGGCATAGGCCACGAAGATCGCGCGGTCGGGCACGTTCTGGATGACGTTCGAGTCCACGCGCGCCCGGGTGAATTCCTGCAGGAAGTAGCCGTCGAGCCAGATCGCGCCCCAGTGGCCCCCGCCCGTGATCTGATTGCCCGCGACGGTCGGCACCAGGCCGTACGTGATGTGAATCGCGCCGTCGTTCGACTGGGCCGGCGCGGTGATCGTGTTGCCGCGCACGTCGATCGTATATGGCGTGCCGGTGTAGTTGCTGGCGTACACCGCGCTGGCGCAACCCGACAGCGTGTTGCCGCTGATCCGGCTGCTGCCCGACGCCGCGTAAATGCCGTCGGCAGTCTGCGCGCCGGTCGCGTCGCACGTCACCGTGTTCCCGCTGACCTGGGCCAGCGCGAACGGGCTGCCAACACCGAAAACCTGAATGCCCTCCGACGTGGGCCGGAGAATCGTGTTGCCCGCGGCGTACACCGTGTCGGCCTCGAGATCCGTGGCGTACTGGAAGTCGGCGATCGTGCTGTTGCGCACTGTGTCGGCGCCGCCGCCGACCGTGCTCACGCCATAGGTGCCCGCCGACAGCGTCAGGCTGTCCGCGACGAGCACCATATTCTGGACGTCGACCGCATGGTTCGTCTGCGTGACCGTGAGGTCCCGCACCGTGGTGGTCGGGACCGTCCCGCCGCAGCACCCGCCGTTCGTGTACACGCCCTCGAACGAATTGCTGATCGTCGAGTGCGTGACGCTGACCGTGGAGTCGTAGAGCTGCAGCGCGTAATTGAGGTTGCTGCCCGTGAAGTGACTCACGGTCACCGGGAGGCGATCGGCGAAGATGCCGTTGGCGCACTGCGAGCACGCCGCATCACCGGTGATAGTCACGCTGTCGACCACGAACGCGCCGCCCAGCGTCGACGGGTCCACCGCCAGGCCCGTGCCGGCACCGGCGACGGTGATCCGCGACCGCGTGACGCGCACGCTGGTGACGCTCGAGAACGAGCCCTCCAATCCGCTCGCGACCACGGAATCGACCACCGCGCTGTCCAGTGAGATCGCTTCGAGCCAGTCGTTGCCGCCCGTGCCGCTCACGAACCCCAGCACCGTGTCGTTGGTGAGACGGGCGTAGCCCGCCGGCGTGAGGTTCGGACCCAACAACGCCAGTACCTGCGAGCTGGCGGTCCTCCCGTCGAGCAGGCTGTGGCTCAGCACGGCGGAGCGCAGCTGCGTGGCATAGACCGGACTGTAGCCTGTGGTGGTCGTGCGATTGCCGTCGAACACCAGCGCCAGGCTCGTGGGCGCGGGCAAGCGCGTGGCGCAGCACGTCCCGGCCGCCACGTCCACCGCCGACGACCCGATGTCGTGGAACACGCTGGCGCGCACCGTCACCGAGTCGGCTGAGCCGGCGGAGATCGCGTCGTTCCCCAGATCGCTGAACACCACGCCGTCCACCGTCAGGTCCTGCACCACGCCGAACGCGTCGATGCCCGTGGTGCAGCCGCCGGGTCCGTCCCCCGTCAGGGTGGAGCGCCGCACCGCGAGCTGGCGGATGTCGCCCGAGCCCACGGCCTCCGCCACGCAGCTGCCGGCCGCCGCGGTGTAGCTGAGACTGTCGACCAGCAGTGTGTCGAGGCCGAAGGCCTCGATGCCCGTGCGGCTGTTGTCGATCGTGACGTTGCGCACTTCGGCGCGGCGCCCGCTGAGGAAGGAGATCGCTCCGCTCGCACCGGTGGACAGCACCACGCCGCCCGCGCCCGGCTGGCCGAGGATCACCACGCCCTGATTGAAGAACGCAGGGTCGGCGTAGTGGCCGGGGCGCACGAAGACCGTATCGCCCTCCGCAGTAATCGCGGCGGCCTCGGGCAGCGACGCGAACGGCAGCGCGGCCGAGCCGATGCGGTTGGTCGCACTAATCGCGGCGGCATCCACCCAGTGATGGCTGCGGCTCGCGAGCACGGTCAGGACCGCGATCGCGCTGTCGGTCGCGCCGCTCTTCCCCACCAGCGTGGCGACGCCCGTACCGGCGGCGACCGCCCGCCCGTCCTGGGTCACCGCCACCACGGTGGGATTGGAGGACCGCCAGAACACGTCGCTCAGCGTCCGCACCGCGCCCAGCGTGCTCGTCGCCTGCAGCGTCAGGCGCAGATCCTGGCTCTTCAACAGCGTGTCCGAGGCGGGCAGGATCGCATAGTTCGTCTGCACTTCGGTGCCGCAGCTGCCGAGCGCGAGCTTGTGGATGCGGAAGCCGTTCACGTCCATGCCGACCGCGTACGACAGGATCACCAGCGCGTCGCGCGCGTCGGCCGTGCCGCTCGTGTCCACGTCGGCGAGACCGATCTCGGGGAAGGCCGAGACGTCGAGGCCGACGGCGTTGGACAGCGCCAGCAGCGCGTCGCGCGAACCGACGGTGCCGTCCACGTCCGGGTCGCCCCACAGGCCGCGCGCCGCGCAATACAGCGCGTTCTGCGGCGCCGCCGACGCAATCAGGTCGGCGAAGCTCGGCGCGGTGGCGTACAGCTCGCTCACCTGCAGCTGCAGCGTCGTGCCTGTGGTGGCGAGCGGTGTGAACCGTCCCACACCCAGCGTGATCATGCCGTTCACGCCGTTAGGGTTGGCGCCCGACAGCCTCAGCACGCCCTGTGCGGCCGAGTCGCTGTTGCTGATCAGTTGGCCGAACGTGCCCGGCGCGCCGCCCTCGTAGCGCAGGATCGTGGGATCCCAGCGCAGGGTCAGTGCGAAGCTGCCGAGTTTGTCGGCGCGGGCGGTCCAGTCGGCCACGATCGGCACGTCGAGCGGCATGCCCACGAGCGACGACAGGTCGCCGGCGGGACGGATCGTCACGGTCTGCGCGCGGACGGCGGTTGCGCTCGCGAGGAAGCCGAAGGTGAGTAGGAGGGCCCGTCTCATGGCCGGCCCTCCCGCTTGACCTGTTGGCGCGGCGCGGCGCGCGAGCGAATCGGCGGCGCGAACGCGGGCGCGCTTCCCGACGGGCCACTCAGGAACGGAATCACCGGGCTGATGGCGCCGGTTGCCGAGTCACCTGCGCTCGTCGGGGCGCACCCCGACTGGCAGGCGGGTCCGAGGGGATCGTTCCACCAGTTGCTGTCGGCCTGGACTGCGAGTCCGTACAGGTTGCGGAGACCGGCGAGCACGTTGCCCTCGATGTTCGAGAGCCGCACCTGCGAGAAGTCGGTACCGCCCAGATAATCCACGCCTACGAAGTTGCGGGCGATCAACGTGTTGAGGATCACGGACGGGCTCTGCATCTGCATCCCGACGCTCGTCGCTTGGTCGGTCACGGCGCTGGAGTCGATCAGGACGGCGACCAACCCGCCGTCCAGGCGAATACCGCGCACCGCGTTGGAATCGATGCGCGTGCGGACCACGTGGACCGAATCCGTGGTGTTGAAGCCCAGCGCCGCCTCAGGATTGTTGATGTTGTAAACCGCGCGTTGGTGGATCCTGCTGTTCACGATTTGCGCGCTGACCACCCCCCCGAACTCGACACCCGAGCCCGAGCCCTGGCGGATCGTGTCCGAGTCGAAGATCGCCTGCCCCAGATTGGCGGCGGAGATCGCCGGCGATCCGAGCGCGCCCACGCTGTCGAACGTGCTGGCCTGCAACGTGAAGCGGTTGAGACTATAGGCATCGATGCCTTGAGTGCCGTACCAGAACTGGCTGCCGCGCACGGTGACCTGGCCGGTCTGATCGAGCTGGCCGTCGGCCGCCAGCAGCAGGTTGGGACCGCGCAGGAAGCTCGAGTCCAGCGTGAACGTCCAGTTGCTGATGTTCGCCGGCACGAGCTGGATGCCGCCGCGCGAGTTGCTGTCCACCGTGAAGTTGGTGAGCTGGCCGCGCCCCACGTTCGACAGGACGATGCCCACCACGCTGTTCGACGCGTAGAGCGTGCGGAGCGGCCCGAACCGCGCGGCGCCGCCGTTGATGATGCAGTTCTGGCAGAGGCAGCCGTTGGGCCCGCACTCGCCGCCGAACCCGCCGACGCCGGCGTTGCGCGCCACCTTGCTGCCGCGGCCCAGCACCACATTGGCCGAATCCACCAGCAGGCCGCCGCCGATGTTGTCGACCAGCGTGAGCGAGTCGGCATGCACCGTATCGGCGTGCGCCACGCGCACGGCCCAGCGCGCCGGCGCATTCAGGAACAGGAAGTCGGGCTGCGCCGAGCTGTCCACATGCACCGCCAGCAGGTCCACCACCTGGACGCTGTCCACCGACACGCCGCCGGTGACCGCGCCGCTGATGGTGACGTGGTGCAGCGTCACGAGGCCCGTCGGGTCGACCAAGACGCCCGTGCCCCGCGGCACGACGCGGATGGTCGTCGAGTCGATACGCGCCTGTTGGGCGAACCGTACGTCGACGCCGTCGCCGAAGAGCGCCGTGTCCAGCGTGAGCCGGCTGATGGTGACGTCGCCGACACTGTCCACCTGCACGCCCGCACCGAACTGCACGCTGCTCAACGTGCTGCGCGTGATTTTCGCTTGCGACGCGAGCGCGCTGCCGCGGTGCGGCTGCAGATCGATGCCCTTGCCCGGATTGACCAGCTGCACGGAGTCCACCAGCGACGTATCCGCCCGGAAATGAATCGACGCGTTGCAGTGCGACGATGTCGGGTCGCTGCAGCCGCCGCCCGCGAGCACGGCGCCGCTGAGCCCCGCGAACCGGGTGCGGTCCACGGCGATCCCGGAGCCGGTATTGCTGGCGTAGTTCGTCATCGTGGCGTGGTCCGCGCTGTCCACCACGATCCCGGGCCCGTCCCCGTCCACGCCGAACACGGTGACGTCGCTCAAGTCGGCCTGACCAGAGTTGCGCACCACGACGCCCGCCGCCGAATCGTTGCGGGCGGCGATCACCGATAACGCGGCGTTGCTCACAGCCGCGCTCGCCGTGTTTTCGATCCACACCCCCGCGAGCGTCGCCGAGGTGACCCGCAGGCCGCGCAGGTCGGCGCGCTGCATGCCGTGCACGCGCACGCCCGGCCCGCGCAGCGCGTTCATCGCGAGGGACTGCGTCTCGATCGTGTCGCCCGTGGCGTCGAGGCCGGCGTTCGACTGGTCGAGGTTCAACCATTGCAGCACCACCCGGCCGCTGGTGTTCACGCTCAGCGCGGCGCCGGTGCTGTTGGAGATCGTCGGCATGCCGCTCGCGCCCGAATCCCCGAGCACGATCACCGGCTTGGCGATGGTCGCGGGGCCGTAGGCGCCGGGGGCGACGGCGATGCGGACGGTGTCGCCCGCCGCGGCGCGACCGAGCGCCTGCGGAATCGTGGCGAACGGGAAGGCGCTCGAGCCCAGCTGCCGGCTCGGATCCAGGGTCACCGCGCCGTTCACGTACCAGGTGTGCCGGTCGCTCACGGTGATGAACGCCGTGTCGGAGAGCCCCGCCACCGTCTGCGCGATCACGCTGTCGCTGCCGTTGGCGACCGCCGTGACGATGCCCAGCGTATCCACCGTGGCGACGCCGGCGTTCTTGCTGGACCAGGCGAGCCCGCGCGCGGCCGTGGGGATGCCGCTCGAATCGACGGCGTTGGGGATCAGCGCGAGCACGTCGCCCGGCGCGAGCTGCACCGGCGACGGCTGCAGCGCGAGCGTCTGCGGCGCGGGACCGCCACAGGCGCCGGCGTTGGGCTGGTTCACCCGGGTACCGGGTGTGGGGAGGCCCACCGCATAGGACAGAATGAAGAGCGCGTCGCGCGTGTCGACCGTGCCGTTCTGGTCGACGTCGGCGTTGGTGAGCGTGTACGGCGCGATCGGCAGGTCCACGGCCGCCGTCACGACGATCAACGCGTCGTTGCCGAGGATCTGGCCATTGTTGTCGATGTCGCCGTACGTCCCGATCGCCGTGCAGAACGACGCCGCCACCGTGTTCACAGCGATCGGCGCGAACGTGCCCGCCGCCGTGAGCGTGGGACCGCCGATCGCCGCCGGGGAGGAGCCGGAGGCGACCAGCATCTCGAACGTCAGGTTCGCGAGGGTGACCACACCGCCCGCGCCCCCGGCGTTGGCGCCGGCCAGCGTGAGCGTGCCCGCGCCCGCGTTGGCGGTATTGATCGTCGGCGTACCGAACGCGCCCGGCGCGACGCCGATGTAGCGCAGCACCGCGGGATCGAACGTGACCTGCAGCTGATATGCGCCGAGCTGCGCGCCGCCCGCGTTCGTCAGGTTGGCGACGAGCGGGACGGTGGCCCGTCCGCCCTGGGACAGCAGGATGGTGGCGGGCGCGAGGCCCACCACCGCTTGTCCCGCAAGCGGCGTGGCGAGGAGCGCGAGGCCGAGGACGGCCCGGGCGCGGCGCATCACGGTACGATCGTTACGGCCGGACGGTGGCGGGCGCCTGGTACACTTGCGGCGCCATGCGCAGCTGCGACGTCAGGTTCTGCAGCGACCGCGCCGCCGACAGCTCCTGCATCTGCAGCGTGAGCTTGCCCGCGTAGTCGATGCTCTTCACCACGAACTCGGCGCTGTACAGCGTCGTGGTGGTGAAGCCCGTCGCGTTGGCGCCGGCGAAGCGGATCTCGCCCGTCGCGGCGTTGTTCGCGTTGGCGACGCGCAGCCCGTCGGACAGCGTGATCTCGCGCTTGAAGGTGAGCCCCGCGGGGTCGAACTTCAGGCGCCCCGTGTAGCTCCCCAGCTTGAGATTCGCCGTGCCCGAGCGGACCTCGACGCTCACGCGCACCGTCTGTCCCGGCAGCGCGTGCAGGTTGTCCACGGTCACGTAGGCCGTGATGCCAGGTCCCGGCGGCGGCAGCACCGGGCCCTGCGGCTTGTCGGCGCACGCGGCGCCGGCCAGCACGGTCGCAAAAGCCATGAGTCGAGCGGTCAACATGGTTCCCTTCCTCCCTCGGGTGGTCCCGAGCTATGGGCTGATCGCGGCGATCCCCGACACCGCGAGGTACTGCACCAACTGATAGAAGTTGACGTAATTCGGCGCCGAGCCCGACAGCTCGGTGACCTGCACACTGTGCGCGTCGCTGCCGGCCGCGATCGCCGTGAAGTAGGCGTGCAGTAACACGGGCGCGCCGCCCACACCGTTGACGTTGATGTCGGCGAAGATCAGCACGCCGTTCCCGGTGCTGTCGGTGTTGACGGTCGGCGCGCCGGTGAACGTCCCGGCCTTCACGCTGTCGAATTGCAGCACCGTCTGATTCCACACGTAATGGATCGTGTAGCTCGCGAGCGAATCCGCCGGCACCGCCGCGTGGCTCGCCACGAAGTCCACCTGGACCGTCTGTCCGACTTTGCGCTGGCCGAAGGCGCGGCCGTTGGTGAGCGCGAAGATCAGCATGTCACCGTGGTTGGTCGTATCGCCGACCGCCACCAGAATCGAATCGGCGCCCGTGCCGGCGCTCGCCACGATCGTGGCGATGCCGCGACCCGTCGCCGTCACGAGACCGCTGGGCGACACGCTGGCGACGCCCGGCGAGCGGCTGGTCCAGCCGGCGACGTTCGGGTTGAGCAGGTTGCCCTGACCGTCCTTGACGGTATCGGCGAGCTGCGCCGTGCTGCCGGCGCCGACCAGCCGCAGCGCCGCATAGCCCGGCGTCACGATCACCAGCGCCGGCGCGCCGGCGCTGACGGTGAACGTCACGCCGACCGTATCGGACGCGACGCCCGAGAGCGACGAGCTGACCGTGACCTTGGCGTGATAGCTGCCCGGCGTGAGCGCGCCGGTGGCGGGCGTCAGCGTCAAGACGGACGGCGCGGTCGTGGTGGACAGGTTCACACCCAGCCAGCCTGAGCCCGACGTGTAGGCGATGGCGGTCGACAGACCCGAGAGTGTGCCGCCGCCCGCGTTGGTGATGTTCACGGTCTGCGGCGACGGATCGGCGCCGCCGGCCGTAGCGCTGAACGTCGTGGCGTGCGACGCGAGCCCGATGGCCGGGCCGGGGTTCACTTGCAGCGTGACGCCCACCGTGTCCGGCGCGACCCCCGAAACCGTCGACGTGAGGATCGCCCGGGCCGTG
>DATLWA010000217.1:0-3923 GCA_035576905.1 Gemmatimonadales bacterium | reverse complement strand
ACCACGCCGCCCAGCTCCGCCACGTGGCTGCCGATCTCGATGCCGAACTGTTCCAGCAGGAGCTTGCACACGGCGCCGCAGGCCACGCGGGCGGCGGTCTCACGAGCGCTCGCGCGCTCGAGGATGTCGCGCGCGTCGGCGCGGTCGTACTTGATGGATCCCGCGAGGTCGGCGTGGCCGGGCCGCGGCCGCGTCACCTGGCGCCGCCGCTCCGCGCCCGGGGCGTCCGCTTCGGCCGCCATCACGTCCTGCCAGTGCTCCCAGTCGCGGTTCCAGATCAGCATGGCGATGGGGGAGCCCAGCGTCTCGCCGTTGCGCACGCCGGCGAGCCATTCGATCTGGTCCGCTTCGATCTTCATGCGGGCGCCGCGGCCGTAGCCGCCCATGCGCCGCTTCAGCTCGGCGTTCACCCGCTCGGCGGACACCGGCAGGCCCGCCGGCATCCCCTCGAGGACGCCTACCAGGCCCCGCCCGTGCGATTCGCCTGCTGTCGTGAACCGGAACGTCACTGCCGCATCTCCCTCTTTCGCGCAGGGCGCGCTGCACCGGAGCGCCGTCCTTAATTGTTCTTTCGCCGAGTCGTGCGGCACGCTCGCTGGAGCGACGCCGGGGCGCGATCCTCGAGGTCCGCCTGCTCCTCTGGTGCTTGCGCGGCCCATAGGCGTCGCGCAGGCGCAGCGTGCCGCCCGACTCGGCCAAGGGTTCTTAACAGGCGAGCCCGACCGGGGTCGGGCTCGCCGCAGTTCAGCACCCGGGCCCGAAGCCGCCCGCTGTCATGGCTTGGGCAAGCCGAAGATACCCTGGGCGGGGTTCGGGTTCGTAATCACCGGCAGCTCGACCATGACCAGACCGGAGGCCGTGACGCCGAACAGCCACTGGCGCGTACCGGCGGCGTTGCGGGCCACACGCAGCGGACCGATGATCGGGTCACGCACGGTGATCTGGCCGATCTTCCCGTAGAAGAACGTGTCCCAGATGTCGATGTTGCCGTCGGGACGCGCCGAGAACGCGATGCGGTCGTTCGGGTTTCCGGCGCCGCCGAACGTCGGCGTTCCGGGGCTCCCCGCCGCAAACGCGTGCTTGTAGTTCATGTCCATTCCGAACGCCCCGACCGGCGCGGGCGACGTCCCCTTGAGACGCAGCCCCTCGTCCAGATAGTAGATCGAGTCGGCCCGCACGAGGTTCGTCGCGCCGTTGAAGTTCGTCGCGATGGAATGGAGCTTCACGCCCGTGTTGCTGATGAAGTCGCTGACGTCGATGGCCGGCGTCATACCGGCGTCGCGGTCGTTCTCGCCCGCGTCGCCCGTGATGCCGAACGCATCGGTGGAGCAGGACGTCTGCGTGCTGGCACCCTGCAGCAGCCTCCCCAGGGTCGAATAGCCCATGACCCGCGCGAAGGCCGTGCTGATGTTGCCGCCTTCGCCCACGACCGCGTGGGTGAAGTTGCCCGAGTTGCGCACGAAGGTGGAGTCGCCGAGGCCGAACCGCGCCAGCTCGACCATGACCCCCGCGCACGCCGTGAGCACCACCTTCTGCTGATTGTACGGCCGGCCGCGTCGCAGCTCGATGCGCAGCGTGTCCTTGCTGGTGCTCGACAGCGTGCTGTCGCCCGCCAGCTCCCAGAACAGGTGGCTGAAGAGCTGGGTGGTGTCGAGCGTGTTCTTGAGCTTCTCCATCCGCAGCGTGGCCCGGCCGTTGAACGGCGAGGAGCTGCTCACAGTCGGCGTCGTCGAATAAATCGCGAAGATCGAATCCGCAGCGCACGTCGGCGAGCCGGCGGTGCGGCAGACCGTGGCCAGATACTGCGGCCGGTCGGAGACGTCGTAGACGATGATCTCCGCGCGCAGCGGGTTCGTGAGAATCCGGTACGTCTCGATCAGGAAGTCGGGCAGGTCCTGGCGCCACACCAGCCGGCGCACGCCGGGCCGGACGTCGATGATCGACAGCTCGGTGCCGCCCGAATTGGCCACGATGATCGAGTCGCCGTAGTTGCCGAGCGTGTCGCGCGGCCACAGCGCGATGCCCCAGGGCTGCGGGCCCGCGGTCGGAATGCCCGTCGCCACGAAGGCCGTGTTGGCGACCTGGAAAACTTCGACGCGCGACAGCGACGGATTCGTGAGGTACAGGGTGCTGTCGTTGCCGTTGAAGATCGCGTCGGCGATGCTCCCGCCGGCCGGCAGCGGCACCGTGATACCGGCCACGACGATCACGGTGTCGATGAATCCGTTGATCGCCCGGCCCGGCGCACCCAGGCCCTGCACGGGCGCGAGGCCCGACACGGGGGCGGGAGCGGCCGGCAGCAGCGTGGACGTGTTCGTGTAGGAGCAGTTGCGCGCGGTCGCGGCGTCGCAGGCGTAGCCCCGGACGACGATCGCGTGCGGCAGGTTCGGCAGCAGCGCGCCGAGGCCGAGACTGAACCTGCGGGTGACGTCGGTCAGGTTGCCCGCGGCGACGTTGACGGTGTCGAACCGCAGCAGTACGCCGCTGGTGTCGACGCGGAAGCCGATCCACGAGATCGGGCTGGCGTCGGTGGCGCGCACCGTGACGGTGTCGTCCACCTCGACGCGCGAGGCGATCGTGTGGTCGACGAGCGGCTTGGTGGTGTCGTTCGCCGCCGACTGAATGGTCACGATCACGACGTTCGTGGTCGCGCGCCGGCCGGCGGAGTCCTCCGCGAACCCCACGACGTTGAACGTGCCGACGAGCGGGACCACGAGCAGCGTGTCGGTATAGTCCACCGAATCCGCGAACGGCGCGGTGAACACGATCGAATCGCCCGGCGGCGTCGTGGGATCGGTCACCGACGTGCGCGGCGACACGAGGAAGCCGATCTTCTGGATGCCGGTGTTCTGGCTCGCCGCGATTTCGACCGGGATGCCGCTTCCGCTCGAGGCGAGGGCGCCCGGCTGCGGGGAAATCAGCGTCACCCGCAACGCCTGGATGTTCGAAAGGAAGATGAAGAGCGTGTCTTCGGCGAAATTACCGGCGCCGTCGATGGCGCGGGCGATGATCTGGACGTTCCCGCCCGCTCCCGAGTTGCTCGGGAACGTGACGGTCTTGGCGACCGTGAACGCCTTCACCTGGGTGACGAACGTCGTGTCGATCGGCCCGGAGATGAAGCCCCCCGAGTACGTCAGTCGGATCGTCTTGAGGCCCAAGTTGTCGTTGGCCGTGACGGTGAAGCGCAACCCGTTGGCGATGGCCTGCGTGTCGCCTTGGGTGTTGCTCAGCACGATCACGGGCGGCGTGAGATCACGCTGCGTCCCGATTGGGTTGCGCGTGGTCTCACAGGCCCACACCGTCGCCACCAGCGCAGTGATCCCCCACCACGCCCGCAATGCCTTACCCTGCCGCATACACGCTCCCGGGTTTACTTCCCGGCGCTAGGGGTCACCAGGTCGTCGATGATGTGCGGCGTGACCAGGATCAGCAGGTCGCGCCGGTTCTCCGTTTGATTCGTGAAACCGAACAGTTTGCCCAAAATGGGCAGGTCTACAAGGAACGGGATTCCGGACTTGGTTACCGTGACCTCGGTCACCGTAAGGCCGCCAATGACGGCCGTTTCGCCGTCCGCGACGAGGATTTGGTTGTCCGCCTGTTGCGTCTGGAACGTGAAGCCGATGTCCACCGGCGCGGGCTGGACCGCCGAACGCTCGGCGTGCAGCTCCATCAGGATCTGCCGGTTGGCGGTGACATGGGGCGTCACGGCCAGCTTGATGCCCGTTTCCTGGAACTGCACCGTGGCGCGCGGCACCGCGTTGGTCGCACCCGTCGGCGCGCTGGCGTCGATGATGCGGATCGGCACGCGATCACCGACCAGAATCTGCGCCGGCCGGTTGTCGAGCGTCGTGATCGTGGGCTCGGCCTGAATGTCGGCCAGCTCGACGGTCTCGAGCGCCTGCAGGAACGACGTCAGATCGAAG
>DATLWA010000216.1:0-2612 GCA_035576905.1 Gemmatimonadales bacterium | reverse complement strand
ACACGTTGAACCAGGACGCGCCGGGCGTCTGGCTGTTCGCGCCGGACAACGTCGCAGCGGTGCACAACCGCGTGGCCGCCGTCACCATCCGCCCCGACTCGTGGTGGGCGCTGGTGTGGACCTGGCGCATCCCTCCAGCCCGCCTGCTCGACCGCGACCGCACGGCACGCTGACATGGGGACGTGGCTCGCACGCCGCCTCCTCGCGGCCACGGCCATCGTCTTCGCCGTCGTCACACTCACCTTCTTCTTGATGCACCTCGGGCCGGCCAGCCCGATCGTGCCTTCCGCCGACCAGCCGCTCGACCCCGACGTGGTGGCGCGCTTACGCCACCAATTCGGCACCGACCAACCGCTGCAGGTGCAGTACGTGCGCTACCTCGCCCAGCTGGCGCGCGGCAACTTCGGCGTGTCGTTCAGCCAGCGCCGCCCCGTCATTGCCGCCCTCGCCGACGCCATCCCCAACACGATCGTCCTCGCCGGCACCGCGCTGCTGGTGGACTTCGGCCTCGGCCTGCTGCTCGGCGTCGTGATGGCGGCGCGCGCCCGCCACCAGCTCGACGCCGCGCTCGGGAACGCCACGCTGTTCCTGCGCTCGGTGCCGACGTTCTGGCTGGCGCTGATCGTGATCCTCGTGTTCGGCGAGCGGCTGCACTGGTTCCCTGTGGGCGGCACGATCAACATCGTGCAGCATCACAGCTTCTCGCTGCTCGGGCGCATCGCCGACCGGCTGTGGCACCTCACGCTCCCGGCGCTGACGCTGGGCGTCGTAGGCGCGGCGGGGACGGCGCGCTTTCAGCGCAACGCCACACTCGACGCGTTGAGCGCCGACTACGTGCGCACCGCGCGGGCCAAGGGCGTCACCGAGCGCCGCATCGTCGTGGTGCACGCCCTGCGGAACGCCATGCTCCCGGCGATCACGCTGTTCGGGTTGGCCCTGCCCTTCCTGCTCACGGGCGCGGTCCTGATCGAGACGGTGTTCGCCTGGCCGGGCATGGGCAAGCTCGCGGCCGACGCCATCTTCAGCCGCGACTATCCCGTCGTGCTGGCCTGCGCGATGGCTGCGAGCGTGATGGTCGTGGCCGGCAACCTCGCGGCCGACGTGCTGTATGCCGTGGCGGATCCGCGCATCCGCATCACCGAGCGGGACCGCGCGTGAACCTGCGGGCCTGCCTCGCGCTGCTCGGCGCCCTGGGCGTCGCCTGGCTCGCGGCGCGGGCGGCGCGCCGCCGAGCGGCGGGCACCGCCGGCGGGCGGCGCTTCTTCGCGAGCCCGTTCGCGGGACTGGGCGTCGGCGTGCTGGCGTTCTTCGCGGTGGTCGCCGTGGCCGCGCCGCTGGTGGCGCCGTTTCAGCCCGACCGCCAGCTCGATATCATCGAGCTCGTCAACCGGGGGCCGTCGTGGGCGCACCCGCTGGGCACCGACCTCTACAGCCGCGACATGTGGAGCCGGTTGGTCTACGGCGCGCGGGTATCGCTCGGCATCGGCGCGTTGGCCATGGTGGTGGCGCTGACGCTCGGCGCCGCCGTGGGCGCAGCCGCCGGGTATTTCCGCCGCGTCACGGACGTCGTGCTGATGCGTCTCGTGGACGTCGGCCTCGCCATGCCGCGCCTGTTCCTGCTCATCGTGGCCGCCGCCGTGTGGCAGCACGTCTCGCTGGGAGCGCTGATTCTCATCCTCGGCGTCACCGGCTGGTTCGGCACCAGCCGGCTGGTGCGCGCCGAGGTGCTGACCCTGCGCGAGCGCGACTTTGTGACCGCGGCGCGCGCGCTGGGCGCCAGGCCCGGGCGGATTATCTTTCGCCACGTGCTGCCCAACGTCGCCTCGCCGCTGCTGGTCTCCGCGGCGCTCGGCATCGGTAACGTGATGCTCACGGAGGCGGCGCTGTCGTTCCTCGGCATCGGCGTGCGGCCGCCGACGGCGAGCTGGGGCAACATGATCGCCGACGGCGCGGGCCAGATCGTGGCGGCGCCCTGGACCACGCTCTTTCCCGGACTCGCCATCGCGCTCGTCGTGATGGCGCTCAACGCCACCGGCGACGCGCTGCGCGATGCGCTCGCCGCGCGCCCCAGCTCGTACGAGGAGGAGACGTGACCGAGCCGCTGCTCCGCGTACGCGATCTCCGCACCTACTTCGTCACCGAGCGCGGCAGCGGCACCGCCCGCGCGGTGGACGGTGTGTCGTTCGAGCTCTACCCCGGCGAGACGCTGGGCATCGTGGGCGAATCCGGCTCGGGCAAGACCGTCACGTCCCTCTCGGTGCTGCGGCTGATCCCCGAGCCGCCGGGCCACATCCTTCCAGGCAGCTACATCGAGTTCGAGGGCCGCAACCTCCTGACGCTCAGTCCCCCTGAGCTGCGCGCCATTCGCGGTAACCAGATCGCGATGGTCTTTCAGGAGCCGATGACGTCGCTTAACCCGGTGTTCACGGTGGGCGATCAGATCGCCGAGGCGGCGATCATTCACCAGGGGTTATCCCGCAAAGCGGCGCGCGCGCGCGCCATCGAGATGCTGACACTCGTCGGCATGCCCGATCCCGCCGAGCGCGTCGATCACTACCCGCATCAGTTGTCGGGCGGCATGCGCCAGCGCGTGATGATCGCGATGGCGCTGG
>DATLWA010000215.1:0-2196 GCA_035576905.1 Gemmatimonadales bacterium | reverse complement strand
TGCCCGCGGCAGCGAATCGCCGGCGAGTTCAGGCGGGCGCCTGGTCCTTGGGTTTTTCCGGCGCCTCTTTGGATTTTTCCGGCGCCAGGGCGGACTTGAGCGACTGATCGAGCTGGATGTCGATGCTGTTCAGGCCATCGGCGATGCCGCGTAGCTTCATGTTGAGCCCGCCGCTGCGCATCGCCATGACGGCGACGTTGCCGGCCGTGTCGCCCACGGTGCCGATGTTGGCGGTGAGAGCGCGCTGCCGCATCTGCGACAGCTCGCGGGCGATCTGGCTGCAGAACCCCTGAACGATCGACGTCTTGGCCGCGCGGTTCGACTCCAGCTCCGCGAGCAGCCCCCGGACCTTCGCAACCGTGCGTTGAAACGCCTCGACCTCCTCGACGCGGCGCACCTGCCCCGCGCTCAGCTTCTGTTGTGCCACGGCGTCACCTCGGTTCCAGACATTCGCTCAGCACGCGGCCGTCCACGATCGACAGCGCGTTGAGGCCCAGCAACTGCGCGAGGGTCGGCGCGATGTCCACCGCGTCGGCCCGATTGGCGAAGACGCCGCGCTTGAATCCCTTGCCCCAGAAGATCAGCGGTACGTGCGCGTCGTCGTCGGAGGGCTGGCCGTGCATCGCGATGAGCGAGCCGCCCCAGATCGACCACGGCTGCAGCGTGACGACGAGCACCACATCCTGCACGCCGCCCACCTGATGCAGCCAGCGACGCGCCGCGGGGTCGGCCACGGTGTCGGCGCCCGCGAGGTCCGCCGTGCGGTCCACGCGCCCGACCCCGGGCACGCTCTTCGCGCGCAGCATGAAGTCGGCGAGCACGCTGTCGATGTTGACGTGGGCCGCCACCAGACGGCCGCGGTTCTTGACGAACAGCATGCCGGTGTCGAACAACAGCCAGTCGCCGGACGTGCCGCCGGTGCGTTGATCGAGCGCGGCGTTCTCGGCACGCACCAGCGTGTCGAGCGCCACGCGCGTCGCCTCGGGATGACCCCGCAGACGGGAGCGCTCGGGGTACGGTGTCACGCCGTGATCCGCGGTGACGACGATGTCGACGTTGTCGCGTCCCACGCGCTTGAACACCTGTTCCAGGAACCAGTCGAGATAGCGGTCGAGGCGCAGGATCTGATCGTGGATCTCGCGCGAGTCGGGACCGTAGGCGTGGCCGATCGCGTCCGTGGTCGACAAGCTGACCGACAGCACGTCGGTCCAGTCGCCCTTGCCAAGCTTCATCGCGTCCATGCCGGCGACCGCGAACGCCAGGGTCACCGAGTCCATCAGGGGAACGCTCGTGAACGCCTGCGCGGCGCGGATGCTGTCAGGCGGCAGGCGGTGCGGGAACGTGTAGTCCTTGCCGCCGTTCTCGTACACCTCCGCGTCGGACTCTTTGTAGGCCGTGTCGGGCAACAACAACGTCCACGTGGTGCCCGCGGACTTGAACGGCAGGGCGAGGGCGTTGAAGCGCTTCACCCAGGCCGGCAGTGTGTCGGCGTAGTAACGGCTGGTGGTGAACAGGCCGTTGGCGTACCAGAAGACCGCTTCCTTGGCGCGTCCGATGGGCAGGATGGCGCCGCGGTCCTTGCGGCTGACCGACAGTGCGCGGGCGCGCGGGTCGGCCACCTTGAGCCAGTCGAAGAACGCGGTGCCGCGGAAGCGGTTGGGCGAGGCCCCCGGACCCGTGGTCTCGAGGAGCGGCGCCATCGAATCGCCGACGCCCGCGTCGTTGCGCAGGATGCCGGTGTGCGCCGGCCAGCGGCCCGAGAGGATGCTGGCGTGTCCGGGCGCGGTCTCGGTGACCGCGTGGTCCTGGAACGCGTTGCTGAACACCGCACCTTCGGCCACCAGGACGCTGAAGCCCCCTGTGAGCTGGGCCTTCCAGCGGTCGAGGTAATCCGGCCGCATCTGATCCACGGTGATCACGAGGACGAGCCGCGGCCGGTTGGCCGCGGCGGGCGGATGCCCGAGCGCCGCCAGGGCGGCGAGGAGCGATGGCACGTTCATGACCGAGTAAGCTAACGCTCAATCTGCCGCGGCGGGGGCGGTGGCCGCATGGGTGCGGGGCTCCCGCGCCGCAAGCAGTCCAGCCACCGCCACGACGGCTGCGGCGATGAAGAACGGCACCCCGTGCCCCAATTTGTCGAACGCCAGCGTGGCGCCCACCGGCCCCACGATGCTCATGACGCCCCGGAACGTTTGC
>DATLWA010000214.1:0-14690 GCA_035576905.1 Gemmatimonadales bacterium | reverse complement strand
CACCAGCGTGACCGGCGCGAGCGGCGTCAAGATGACGGGGCCGTACGATTGGGTGCCGCCGTCGTACTGGCTGCAGGACAGCACGCACGGCGGCGCGTGGGCGTACAACACCGAGACGAGCCCCGGCGCGGCCGTGCCGCCGATCGAGACCATGCGCCGCATGCTGCCCGCGCGCGACGTCACATGGCCGCCCGACAGCGTGTGGCTGTTTCACTCGGCGGGCGGACAGTTCGCGCGCCTGCTCGACCGCTTCGACACCGCGCTGACGACACGCTACGGCGCGCCGACGAGCGTGGCGGACTACACGGTCACGTCGCAACTGATGACGTACGAGGGTGAGCGCGCCATGTTCGAGGCGTACCGCCGCAATCAGTACGTTGCGACGGGCGTGATTCAGTGGATGTTCAACAACGCGTGGCCGTCGATTTATTGGCACCTGTTCGACTGGTACTTGCTGCCGGCGGGCGGCTACTTCGGAGCCAAGAAAGCCAACGAGCCGGTGCACGTGCTGTTCTCCTACGACGACCGCAGCGTCGCGGTGGTGAACGGCGGCGCCGCCCGCGCGCCGCTCTCCGCCGCGCATCTGCGGGCCCGCGCCCTGGGACTCGACGGCTCCGAGCTGTTTACTCGCGACACCGTGCTCGACCTGCCGCCCGACAGCACGACGCGTGTCTTCGTGCTGCCTGAGCCCACGACTGTGCCTGGCGGAGCGGCGTACTTCGTGGATCTTCGACTGTCGAGCGCCGGCGGACGCCCCCTCAGCACCAACTTCTATTGGCTGTCCGCGCGTCCCGATGTGCTGGCGGATACGTCGACGTGGTACATGACGCCGGTGCGCTCGTACGCGGACTTCACGACGCTGCGGAGCATGCCCGCGGCCGCGGTGACGGCGACGGCGCGTTTCAGCGGTCGCGCGGGCGCTGGCGCGGCACAGGTGACGCTGCGCAACGTCGGCCGCTCGATCGCGTTCTTCATGCGACTGCAAGTGATCGGGCGCGACGGCGCGGAGGTGGTGCCGGTGCTGTGGGAGGACAACTATCTGTCGCTCTTGCCGGGGGAGACCCGCGTCGTCACCGCCACCTATCGCGCGCGCGATCTGGGCGGCGCACCGCCGCGCGTGATCGTGAGCGGGTGGAACGTGGCCCGGACCATGGCTCGGTAGATGGCGCTCGCACGCATTTGTCGTTGGGTCGGACGCGTCACCAGCGTCATCGTCCTCGCGTTCATCGTCTTGAGCGCGACGGTTCCTGCGGGGCCGCCGTCGAGCGTCGAGGTGGTCGGTCTCGTGTTCTTTCCCGGGATCGTCGGCGTCGGTTTTCTGCTCGCATGGTGGCGTGAGGGGCTCGGGGCGCTCGTCGCGACCCTCGGCCTCGTGGGCTTCTATGTGTGCAGTCTGGCAAGCGGCGCCCATTTCGCGCGCGGTCCCTGGTTCCTCGTTTGCTGGTCGCCAACGCTGTTCTTCGCCGGGTCGTGGCTCCTGCGGCGACCCCACTCGAGCTAGGACCACCAGGGAGAAACCATGCGCATTGCAAGTCCGGGCCACGCGTTTTTTGCGGCGACCATGATCGGCCTCGGAATCCTGGGGCTGGCGCAGGGCAATTTCACCCCGACGTGGGCCGGGGTCCCGAGGAGTTTCCCCGCGCGTGAGGCCCTCGTCTATCTCTCCGCCGGCATCTCCCTCCTGGCGGGCCTGGGCCTGCTGTGGCGGCGCACCGCTCTCGTCGCCGCGCGCGTGCTGCTCGGCGCGTTCCTCCTGTTGCTGCTGGCGTTCAGACTGCCGGTCGCCGTCCGCTTTCCGACAAACTCGGGGGCGTGGTGGGCCGTGGGCGACACCGCGGCGATGACCGCAGCCGTGCTGGTTCTCTATGTCTGGTTCGCCGGCGAATGGGACCGCACGCGCCTCCGTTTCGCCACTGGCGACAGCGGCATGCGCATCGCACGGGTGCTGTACGGCCTGGCTTTCATCCCCATCGGCGCGGCGCACTTCACGTTTCTCGATCGCACCGTGTCCCTGGTGCCCGCCTGGCTGCCGTGGCACACGGCCTGGGCGTGCTTCACCGGCGCCGCCTTCATCGCCGCGGGGCTCGGCGTGCTCACGGGCGTGTACGCTCGCCTGGCCGCCACGCTCTCGGCTGTGGAGATCGGTCTGTTCATACTGCTGGTCTGGGTACCGATCGACGTGATGGGCCGACCCAGCGCCTCTGATTGGGCCGAGACCGTCGGTTCGTGGGCGTTGCTGGCAGCCGCGTGGATGGTGGCGGATTCCTACCGCGGCACGCCGTGGCTCGCGGTGCGGAGGCGCTCACCGGCGCTGGCATGACGACGTCTCGCCGCACAGTCATCGTCCACATCGCCACCAGCGCGGACGGTTACATCGCGCGTCCTGACGGTGATCTCGCGTGGCTCACGTCCCGCCCCGCGCCCCCGGGTTTCTATGGCATGAACGCCTTCATGAAATCGATCGACACGAAGCTTGTGGGCCGGAAGACCTACGAAGTGAGTCTGCGTTTGGGGGCGAAGTTCGACTCCCAGAGTCGCACCATCGTGTTCTCCCGTCATCCGCGGCCGGCCGACGCCCCGCCCGGCGTAGAGTTCGTGCAGGATGCCATCGGCCCATTCGTGCGCCGTCTGCGGGAGCAGCCCGGTAAGGATATCTGGTTGATGGGCGGCGGCGACCTCATCGCCTCCTTTCTTGACGCGCAGGCCATCGACGCATTCGTCATCAGCGTGGTCCCCGTGTTCATTGGGGATGGTATTCCCCTGATTGCGAGGCGTCACCGCCACCTGCCTTTGGATTTACACGCCGTGGAGCGCTTCGAGGATGGGCTGGTGCAACTGCATTACCGGGTTCAGAATCACTCCTGACCACACCGCATCCCCCGGACTCGGGACCCTCATGACGACCACCAAGACGAAACCGCGGGTGACATCGCTCGCCCCTCAGTTTCTGGTCGACGACCTTGCCCGCTCGATCGCCTACTACCGGAAACTCGGGTTCACATTCGGCGAGCCGTGGGACGGCTTCTACGCGATCGGTCAAGTGGACGGCCTGGAGCTCCACTTGAAGGAAGCGCCCAAGGACGACGCCGCGCGCCGGCAACGCCGGGCGAACGAGCATCTCGACGCCGCGGCCGGTGTTGACGGCATCGAAGCGTTTTATGCGCAGTGCACCGCGAACGGCGTCACGATCATCAAGCCGTTGATGGCGACGCCGTGGGGCACGAAAGACTTCTACGTCGCGGACCCCGATGGCTATATCGTCTCCTTTGGAGGCCGCCCCGCAGCATGAACCTGATTCGCGAGCTTGAACGGACCCGCGACGAGACGCTGGCGTGCTTCGCGCTCGATCAGCGCGACCTCGCGCGCACCTACGCGCCGGGCAAGTGGTCCGTGAGGTATATCCTCCACCATCTCTCCGACAGCGAGAGCGTCTTCTTCGAGCGGATCCGTCGCGCGCTCAGCGAGCCCCGCCCGCTCGTGTCGGTGATGGATCAGGACGCTTGGGCCAAGGGACTCGACTACGCGCGCGTGCCGCTCGAGCTCTCCCGGGGGGTCTACGAATCGGTGCGCAACGCCATCATCTATTACGCCGGCGTGCACTATGAGCGCAGCGGCCACCTGGAGTTCGTGCATAGTGTCGACGGCGTGCGCACCGTGCGGGACGAATTCGACAAGGTCGCCGCTCATAATGAACATCACTTGACGCAAATCAGGTTGGCCACCCTTCACGAATGAGGAGACCCCATGGGTCGTCGCGCTGAATCATTAGCTGATCGCATCGAGGAAGGGGCTGCCGGCTTGGCTGCCTTTGCTGAAGGGCTGTCGGACGCGGAGTGGCGCACACCGATGTCGGGCGGGAAGGATCGCCGTTCGGTCGGCGTCATCGTCCACCACGTTGCCAGCGTCTACCCGATCGAGGTCGATCTCGCGAGAGCGATCGCCGGCGGCAAGGCGGTCACGGACGTCACCTGGGAAGCGGTCGCCGACATGAATGCCAAGCACGCCGCCGACCAGGCGGGGGTGACGAAGGCCGTGGCTCTCGATCTCTTGCGCCGCAACAGTCGCCAGGCGGCCGCGGCGGTGCGCGCGTTCACGGACGACGAGTTGGACCGCGCGGCACCGTTCTCGCTGAGCTTCGCCGCGCCGGTCACCGCGCAGTTCGTGGTGGAGGACCACGCCGTACGGCACAGCTGGCACCACCTCGCCCGCATCCGCGCCGCGTTGCGCCGGTGACGATGCTCTAGGCGCACGTTGCCTACACCGGTCTCACATGCCGCCGTCGGCTATGCGCTGGCGACCTGGACCCAGCGCGGCGTGCCCACGCGTCGAGTCTGCGTCGTCGCCGCGGCGTGCGCGGCGCTGCCGGACATCGATGCGGCGGGATGGCCGCTGCACGTGGCCAATACTTCGCTCCTCGCGCATCGCGCCCTCACGCATTCTCTTGCCTTCGCACTCGCCGCGACGCTCCTGGCGACCGCCATTTTCTTCCGTGGCAACCAATGGACGCTGCGTCGCGCGCGGATCGCCGCCATTCTCGGCCTCGCGCTTTTATCCCATGCTTGCCTGGACGCGCTGTCGACGTACTCCCTGGGCGTGGAGTTCTTCGCGCCGTTCTCACAGGAGCGATTCCGGTTTCTCTGGACTCCACTGGGAGTGGCGAGCGGCGATCTCGGAGGGCAATTGCTCCAGGAGGCGATTGTCGTCTTGCTCCCGGCGCTCGTGTTTGCGTGGTTCGGGCGCCGCCCGGGCTTGGCAGAATGACCGTTCGGCGCCAACGTACACCTCTATGGAACCGCCAGTCTTTCTTGCCGCGCTGCTGATCTTCTTCGGGATTCCCGCGCTCACGGTGATCACGGTCGCCCGGATGCGTGCCAAGCGTCCCGAGTCGCTGCCAGCGGATGTCACGGCGCGGCTCGACGCGCTGGAAGGCGGCCTCCAGGACGTGCAACAGGAGCTCGCCGAGACACAGGAGCGGCTCGATTTCGCGGAGCGCTTGCTGAGCAAGGCGCGGGAACAGAAGCAGATTGGCAACTGATGGCCAGCAGGTCGGAAGGCCCGTGACGATCACGCGCGCCACCCTGCTCGCATTCCTGCGCAGCCGTCGCTACGCCGTGCAGAGCTCCCTCCACCCCGGCGGCGCGCCGCAGAGCGCGGTCGTGGGCATCGCCGTGTCCGACGATTTCGAGATTGTCTTCGACACGCTGGGCACGTCGCGCAAGGCGGCGAATCTGCGCCAGCGCGCCGACATTGCCTTGGTGATCGGCAGCCTCGAGGGGACGGACGAGCGCACGGTGCAGGTCGAGGGCAGGGCGGACGAGCCGCAAGGCGCCGAGCGGGCGCGCCTCGTGGACCTGTATCTCGCGGTCTTTCCCGATGGGCGGGCGCGCCAACAGTGGCCCGGGCTGACCTACATCCGCGCGACGCCGCGGTGGCTGCGGTACTCGGATTACTCTGGCGAGCCGGCGGTGATCGCGGAGTGGGACGCGGCGGCGTTGCGGCGGCTGACGTGAGCTTCCACGAGCCGCTGCGCGTCACGCTGGTGCGGACGGGGCTGCTCGCGCTGGCCGTGGGATTCGCCGCCGCACTGCTGCAACATCAGCCCGCGTCCTGGCCGATATGGACCGCGTTCGCATTGTGGTTCACCTTCGGCGGGCATTGGGTGGAGGTCTTTTTCCTCAATTGGCTCGGGCCCCGTCTCGCCGCGACGCGCGGGGCGCAAGTGACCGGACGCGTGGTCACATGGCTGGTCGGTGGGACGGTGTTGCTGATCGGCGCCCGCATGACCGTATCGCTCCTCAGTACTCCCGCGCCGCGCCTGCCGGCGTGGTGGCTTGGGGGCCCCGCGTTCATCGGCCTCGAGCTGCTGGTGCACGCGCCGTCGCGGCTCCGCGTCCTTCTCGGCATGGCCCTGAGCATCGGGGGGGTCGGGCTCGCCTGCAGCCCGGGCGAGCGCCCCCGCGCCGCCGCGCAACCAGCGTTCGCCTTCCGCAGCCCGGTCGCCGGCGATACGCTCGTGGAAGGTCACACGTACACGATTCGCTGGGTGTCCGTGCCCGCGCGACGGATCAACCTCGGCGCCGCGATGGGTGGGCATGACAAGGGGTACTTGCTCAGCAATGCGCCGGCCGGGCTCGATTCCCTGGTGTGGACCGTCCCGGTCGGCTTTGTGACCGGCTTCGGGCCATCCTCTTCCGATCAGATGCGGCTGCGCCTTGAAAATGCGGACAGTACGGACCAGTGGGTGGAAACCGGGCCGTTCGTGATTACCGGCGTGCCGCGGAGGTAATGCCGTGAAGACGCTCGTGTTTGTGGTTGGCCTCGTGATCATCGCGATCGGCGCGGTCGGGATCGTCGCGCCGTCGGTGCTGCTGTGGATCGCCCAGCACCCCGTGACTACGGTCGAGCTCTACGTCATTGCCGTGGGTCGCGTCGCCATCGGCTCGCTGCTCCTGGCCGTGGCAGCCACCTCCCGGGCGCCGCGGACGCTCCGCGTGCTCGGCGCGATCGCCGTCATCGCCGGCATTGTCACGCCTTTCCTGGGCGTGTCACGGGTGCAGCTCATGGTGGATTGGTTCGCGCAACAGGGACCCGGATTCCTGCGGATCGTGGCGGTGGTGGCGCTGGCAATCGGCGGCCTGGTGGCATACACCTGCGCGCCGGCCCCGCGCCCGCGCGACCCCTGATGCTCTCGCTTGTCGCCTTTTTGTTGTTGCCCCTCGCGGCGCTCGGCGTCCGGCGGCGCCGCGGCGTGCGCGCGCTGATCGTCGTGATGGTGATCGCGGGCGTGGTGGTGGACACCGACGCGCAGTTTCACCTGTTCACCGCGCTCGGCTCCGCGGGATACGATTCGACCACCATCTGGGCCCAGGTCGTGGTGACCACTCTTGCCTACATCTGGCTCCCGGATTCCCGCGGCCTGCGCTTCGTGCAGTTCAGCGCGACCGCGCTGTTCTGTCTCCTGTTGTCGTGGGCGCTCGGTAACCGGTTGGTGTCCTAGCCATGCATGCGGTGAGTGAACCGGTCATCCACGTTGCGGGGCTGACGCGCCGCTTCGGGGCCACGACGGCCCTGGACGCGGTGACCCTGTCGCTGCCGCGCGGCGCGGTCTACGGCCTGGTCGGCGCCAACGGCGCGGGCAAGACCACCCTCATCAAGCACATCCTCGGCCTGCTGCAGGCGCAGAGCGGGGCGGTGCGCGTCTTCGGTCTCGACCCCGTCGCCGACCCGGTGGGCGTGCTGTCGCGCATCGGCTATCTGTCCGAGGAAAACGACCTTCCCGCGTGGATGCGCGTCGACGAGCTGATCCGCTACTCGCGCGCCTTCTATCCCGCGTGGGACGACGCGTACGCCGAGGAGTTGCGGGGGACGTTCGCGCTGGACGGCGCGGCGAAGATCACGCACCTCTCCAAAGGGCAGAAGGCGCGGGCGGGCCTGCTCCTGGCGCTCGCGCACCGGCCCGAATTGCTGGTGCTCGACGAGCCGTCGTCGGGCCTCGACCCCATCGTGCGCCGCGACATCCTCGGCGCCGTCATTCGTACCATCGCCGGCGAAGGCCGCACGGTGCTGTTCTCGTCGCACTTGCTGGACGAGGTGGAGCAGGTCGCCGATCACGTCACGATGATCAGCCACGGGAAGATCGTATTGAGCGCGCCGCTCGCCGCCATCAAGGAATCGCATCGCGTCGGCGAGCGCGTGCCGTCGCTCGACGAGATCTTCGTGGCGCGCGTCGGGGCGTAAGCCGTGCGATCGGCCGGTCGCGCCATCGCATGGGAATTCGGCCGGCGGCATCGCTGGGGCCTCATCGCTCTCGCCGCCTATCTGTTGGTCCTGGCCACGATCAAGCTGCTGATCCCCGCGTCGCGCCTGACCTTCAACATGGACAGCGGCGAGCGGTTCGGGGCCGTCGTGATGGCGCCCCTGACGGTGACGTTTCTGTATGTACTGACCGTGTTCAGTTTCGGCCTCACCGGTGACGTGGCCGGCCGCCCATCGATGTATCCCGCCCGCATGTTCACGCTGCCGGTCTCGACCACCGAGTTGACGCTCTGGCCGATGCTGTACGGCGCCGCGACGATGGTGCTCCTCTGGCTGGCCACGCGGTTCCTCGCCTTTTGGCCGACGGGATTCGACATCCCGGTGATCTGGCCGGCGCTGGCGGCGGTGTCGCTGCTCGCCTGGACGCAGGCGCTGACCTGGTCGCCGTACGGGTTGCCCGGGCTGCGCGTGATCCTCGCCGTGCTGTGGTTAAGCACGGTCGATTCGATCGTGCTGCTGGCGCTGCGTTACCATGCGTCCGAGCCGGTGATGGTGGCGATCCTGGCGCCGCAGATTCCGCTCGCGTACGTCGCCGCCCGTTACGCGGTGGCGCGCGCGCGGCGCGGCGACGTGCCCGATTGGCGCGGCCTGCTCGCGCGGTCCGCGCGAACCGCGGATGCCGCGGCGTGGCGGCGATCGGGTTTTGGGTCGCCCGCGCGCGCGCAAGCGTGGTTCGAGTGGCGGAGCCGTGGCCGCTCGCTGCCGGCGTCGGTGGGCATCCTGCTGCCGTTCGAGCTGGCGCTGCTGTTTGTCGGCGGCAACGACTACCCGTCGCTCGTCTTCTTCACCCTGTTCCTCGTGCTGATCACGCCACCGTTCATGGCCGCGTTCGCCGCGGCGCGCGGTGCCCCTGCCGAGACGCCGTTCATGGCGACTCGGCCGGCGAGCACCGCCACGCTCGTCGCCGCCAAACTGAAAGCCACGCTGTGGAGCACCCTGGCCGCGTGGCTGCTGGTGATCGTCGCGGTCCCGCTCGCGCTGCAGCTGTCGGGCAAGTCACCGCTGGTGATGGACCGGATCCGTCGCGTTTCTGAGACGGTGGGAACGCCCCGCGCCGTCGCGTTCGCGCTGTTGGGGATGGCCGGATTGCTGGCGTCGACGTGGAAGCAGCTCGTGCAACGCCTGTACGTCGGCCTCACCGGACGCGAATGGCTCGTCAAGGCGGCCGCGTTGTTCACCCTGCTGTTGCTCACCGCCATCGCGCCCACCGCCCTGTGGATCCACGACGACCGCGATGTGGCGGCCGCGGTATGGAACGCCTTTCCGTTGATGCTTGGTCTGCTGGTCGGCGCCAAGATGTCCGCCGCCGCGTGGGTCGCCGTGCGCCTGCATCGCAGCCGGGTGCTGAGCGACCGCACGCTCGTGACCGGCGCGGCCTGCTGGGCTGCGGCCGTGCTGGCGCTCTACGGCTTGCTTGCGTGGCTCCTGTTCACGCCGGTCATGCCGCGCTATCTGCTGGGCCTCGTCGCGATACTCTTCGTCCCGCTGGGGCGGCTGTCGGCGGCGCCGCTCGCGCTCGCGTGGAACCGGCATCGATGATCGTGACGAGCCGGAGAGCGGTTCTGGGCGCCGTGCTGGCGCTCATCAGCCTGCCCGTGGTGCTCGTTGTGATCGATGCGGTGTCGTTTCGCGTCGCGAACCGCTCCAGCGGGTCGCTCGTGTCCGCGGGGCACACGCGCGAGTACTTGCTGTATGTCCCGCCGAGCTACGACCGTACCAAGGCCACGCCGCTGGTGATCAGCATGCACGGCGCGGGCGGCTGGCCGGTGCAGCAGCGCGATCTCAGCCGATGGAACCAGCTGGCCGACGCCGCGGACATCATCGTCGTGTATCCGTCGGCTGCCGCGGGCCGAGGCCCGCGGGTGTGGCACGTGGACGACGGTCCCGGCCTGATGCGCGACGTCCGATTCATCGCCGACCTGATCGACACATTGGAGGCGCGTTACAACATCGACCCGGCGCGGATCTACGCCAACGGCATCTCCAACGGCGGCGGCATGACGTTCGTGTTGTCGTGCACGCTGTCGGATCGGATCGCCGCATTCGGCACGGTGGCGGCGGCGCAGACGTTGCCGTGGACTTGGTGCAGCGACCGCCGGCCGGCGCCGCTGGTGGCGTTTCATGGGACCGCGGATCCCGATATTCCCTACAACGGCGGCTCGACGTGGCTCGCCCCCGACTCGTTTCCCAACGTGCTGGCGTGGACCAAGAATTGGAGTCGCAGGAACGGCTGCGCCGCGACGCCGGTCGATTCGCGGGTGGCGGCGGGCGTCACGCGCCGCGAATACACCGCGTGCGCTGCGGGCGCGTCTGTCGTGCTCTATACCGTCGCCGGCGGCGGCCACACCTGGCCCGGCGGCGAGCGGATGCCGGAGTGGTTTGTCGGTCGCACGAGCCAGAGTATCAGCGCGACGAACATCATGTGGGCGTTCTTTCGGGATCATCCGCTGGGGAGGAAATAGCCGCGTGGCGACAGTCCGGGTGAGCAGCTTCGGCGTGTCCATGGATGGCTTCGGGGCGGGGCACAGTCAGGATCTCGAGAATCCGCTGGGGGTCGGCGGGCCCGACCTGATGGAGTGGTTCTTTCCCACGCGCACCTTCCGGCAGATGCAGGACCTCGAGGGCGGCGAGACCGGCACCGACGATCAGCTCGCCGCGGCCGGGATGATCGGCGTCGGCGCCTGGATCCTCGGCCGCAACATGTTCGGTCCGATCCGCGGCGCGTGGCCGGACGACCAATGGAAGGGCTGGTGGGGCGAGGAGCCGCCGTATCACGTGCCGACGTTCGTGCTGACGCATCACGCGCGCGCCCCGATCAAAATGAAAGGCGGCACGGAATTCCGCTTCGTCACCGACGGCATTCACGCGGCGCTGAAGCAGGCGCGGGCGGCGGCGGGCGAGCGCGACATCCGCATCGGCGGCGGTGTCTCGACCATCCGCCAATTCCTGCGCGCGGGACTGATCGACGAGCTGCACGTGGCCGTCCGGCCGGTGCTGCTCGGCGCGGGTGAAGCGCTGTGGGCGGGAATGGACCTGCCCGGGCTCGGGTATGAAACGGTCAAGCACGTGGCGGGCGAGCGCGCGCTGCACGTGTTCTTGCGCAAGCGGGGCTGAAACCTCGCAGCACCGCCGCCGTCGGGCTGCGTGGTCGCTCCGATTGGAGTACATATGAAAGAGAAAGAGAAGGAGAAACCCCGGCCGGTTGTCCTTCCGAAACCGCCGCAGCCGAAACCGCCCGAGCCCTGGGAGCCGGCGCGTCTGCCGCGTTCGCCCGAGCCGCCCAAGCCCCCGGATCCGGTGGGCTGACCTCGACGAGAGGCATTTATGTGGTTCAGGCATCGAGCCTGGATACCGGTGGCGTGGATTCTGTCCGGCCTCAATATCGCCGCCACCTGGTTCGCCGCGGGTGACGCCCAGCCGCTGCACGCCGCCTCGCACGCGCTCCTCGCGGCGCTGTTCGCGCTGGCCGCGCAGCGCCTGCAGGTGCGGGCGCTGCGGGCGGAGACGGCCGACGCGTCGACGGTGGAGCGGTTGGAAGATCTCGAGGCGCGCCTCGCCGATTTCGACCGGCTGCCCGACGTCGTCGCGCGCCTCGCCGAGCTCGAGGAGCGGCTGGACTTCACGGAGCGGGCGTTGGTCAACGTCCGCGAGCGCGGGCAGATCCCTCCCAAAGCGTGAGCCCCAAGAAGCTGCGCCGCTGCTCGTGGCCCACGAGCGAGCTGGACATCGCGTATCACGATGAAGAGTGGGGCGTGCCCGTCCACGACGACCAGACCTTCTTCGAATTCCTGACGCTCGAGGGCGCCCAAGCCGGTCTGAGCTGGTCCATCATTCTCAAGAAGCGCGAGCACTACCGGCGGGTGTTCGCCGGCTTCGACCCGCTCAAAGTGTCGCGCTTCACGCCGCGCAAGATCGAGCGGCTGCTGCTGGATCCGGGCATCGTGCGCAATCGCCTCAAAATCGCATCCACCGTCAGCAATGCCCGCGCGTTTCGCGCCGTGCAGCGCGAGTTCGGCAGCTTCGACGCTTACGTCTGGCGCTTCGTCGGCGGACGGCCGCAGCAACACCGGTTACGATCGCTCGGACAGCTGCAGGCACGTACGCCGGAGTCGGATGCCATGAGCAAGGACTTGCAACGGCGGGGCTTTCGATTTGTCGGCTCGACCATCTGCTATGCATTCATGCAGGCCACAGGGATGGTGAACGACCATGTCGTCACGTGTTTCCGCTACCGGGCGGTCGCGGCGATGCGCTGATAGCGCGGTCGTGCCGGCGGCGGCAGATTCCGGCACCCACTTCAACCGAGGCACCTTGAGTTCTACATCTCGTTTGCTCCGCGCCGGTCTCACCACCGCCGTCAGCGACGGGCTGTTCGCGAGCGTCCTGAGCGTGTTCTTCTTCGGCTCGACGATCTCGCGCCTGTGGCAAGGTGTGGCATCCGTCCTGATCGGCCCCGCGGCGTTCGCGAGCGGCGCGCGCACCGTCGCGCTGGGCATGGCGATGCACGTCGGCGTCGCCTTCGGGTGGTCCGCCGTCTTCATCTTCATGGTGATGCGCTCGGCGCGCGTCCAGGCCATCTTGGCGTCGCCGTACGGCTGGCTCAAAGTCGCCGCCGTCTACGGTCCGGCGATCTGGCTGGTGATGTCGCTCGCCGTGATTCCCATCATGCTGCACCGGCCGCCGTCGTTCACGGTGCGCTGGTGGGTGCAGTTCGTGGGGCATTTCCCCTTCGTCGGCATCCCCATCGTATGGTCGGCGAGCAGACGCGCGTCGACCAGTTGATGTGACGGGTCGCCCCGCGCGTCGCCTGCTCGGCGCCCTGCTGTGGTGCGCCGCGTGCTCGGCCCAACCGGACCGCAACATCCCGTATCAACGGGCCAGTCTCGATTCGGCGGCGGTGTACCCGTTCGGCGTGCCCGACTCGACCAACTACATCCCCGCCACGCACCTGTCCATCCTCGGGGTCACCATCGGCACTTCTCAGGACGTGGTGCGGCGCGAGATCGGCCCGCCCACCGATTCGGTCCTGGCGACGCCGCCGGACGAACAGGACTCCGTGTTCACCTGGCGGTATCCCGGCATCGAAGTCTCGTTCGCGCGGCATCGCGTGTACGACTTGCAGTGCCTGGCGCCGCGCTGTATCACCCACGACGGCGTGCGCCTGGGGGCGCCGCGCGCCGACGTGCTGCGGGCCTACGGTCCCGGGTTCCGCGGGTATTATCGTTCCAACGACGTATTGGTCTACTACTCGCATCCGCGCGACTGCGTGATGGTGTTCGTCTTCACCCGGGCGCGGGTCACGCGGATGTACGTGCAGTGCGCATTACCTCCACACGAGCCGGTATGAACTTCGATCTCGAACTGTCCATTGAGGTCCTGGAGCGTACGCCTGCCACAATTCGCGCGCTGCTCCTGGGCTTGAGCGAACCGTGGGTGCGCGCCACCGAAGGCCCCGACACGTTCAGTCCGTTCGATGTCGTGGGACACTTGATCGACGGCGAAGAAACCGACTGGATCCCGCGGGCGCGCATCATTCTCGCGCAGGGGCCCAGTATCCGGTTCGAGTCGTACGATCGGTTCCGCCACAAGGCGCGCAACAAGGGGGCGTCGTTGCCGTCGCTGCTGGACGAGTTCGCCGCGCTGCGGGCCGCGAATCTGCAATTGCTGCGCTCCTGGAAGCTCACGGACAAGCAGCTCGATCTGCCGGGCGAGCATCCGCGGCTGGGGCGGGTGACCCTGCGGCAGCTGCTGGCCGGCTGGGTCCCGCACGACCTGGGACACGTGGCGCAGATCGCGCGCGTCATGGCCAAACAGTACACCGCTGCTGTCGGCCCGTGGGTGCCGTTTCTGCCGGTGCTCACCGATCACATGGTGCCGCGATCATGAGGTGGTCCACCCCCTGAGGAGGTTGGCGTGAAAGCCTATCTCGTTACCACCGGCATTGTCTTTGGGTTGTTCGCGCTGTGGCACGTGTTCGAGTTGGCGTCGGGCCTGCGCTCGTCGGCGACCGACTCGGGATTCATCATCGGCGTGAGCCTGATCATTCTGGTGACCGGGGCATTCAGTCTGTGGGCGTTTCGGCTGCTCCGTAGGTTGGGGAGCACAGCGACGTGATCTTGCTGCGACATCTCTTCGCCGTCGCCGTGCTGCCGTTCACGGTCACGGTGCTGGTGCCGCGCTGGATCGCCCAGCGATACGATGTCCACGCCGCGTGGGGACCGACGCTCGGCCCGCTCGCTCTGCAGGTCGCGGGCGCGGCCGTCCTGCTCGTGGGCCTCGTCTTGTTCGCCGCGTCCCTGCGGCGCTTCGCCACGGAGGGCCGCGGGACGCTGGCGCCGTGGGACCCGCCGCGGCAGCTGGTGGTACAGGGGCCGTACCGCTTCGTGCGCAACCCGATGATTTCGGGCGTCGTGCTCGTGCTCTGCGGCGAAGCGGCGCTGCTGGTCTCGCGGCCGCACGCGATCTGGGCGCTGACCTTTGCGGCGATCAATCTCATCTACATCCCGCTGTTCGAAGAGCCGCAGCTCGCGGCGCGATTCGGCGACTCCTACCGCGAGTATTGCCGCCACGTTCCGCGACTCCTGCCGCGCCTCAGTCCGTGGTCTCCCGCAGCGGCCCCATGAAAGAGGTCCGTCCGCTCGTCCTCGAGGGCCACGGCATCCGGCTCGAGCCGCTCGTCGCCGAGCACGCGCCGGCGCTCGCCGCCGCGGCCGGCGACGGCCAGTTGTGGGAGCTGTGGTATATCGCGGTACCGCCGCCCGACGGCATGCCGGCCTACGTGGCAACGGCGCTCGAGGGACAGCGGGCGGGTCACATGCTGCCCTGGGTGGTGCGCGATGTGGCGAGCGATACCATCATCGGCTCGACGCGCTACC
>DATLWA010000213.1:0-8895 GCA_035576905.1 Gemmatimonadales bacterium | reverse complement strand
CCATGCCGCGCTCCGCCGTCGTCGCGCTGGCGCGGCGATCTCCCGCGGCGGCTGCGGCGAGCGTGCCCGCGGCGGCGGCGAGCGGGACCCAGATGCCCGCGAGCGGCGCCAGGCGCCGAACGGCCAGCCAGACGATCGCGGCGCTCACCACGGCCACCGCCGTCCACCCCGCCACGGCGCGGACGAGCTGGGCCAGCGGGGAGCGGGCGAGCGCCGCCCATTCGCCGCGGGCGCCGGCCGTGGCGCCGGCCCAACCCGCGGTGATCACGGCGACGGGCGCCAGGGTGTGTAGCGCGCTGGCGTCGACCACGTGCAGGACGGGCCCGAGCAAGGCACCGAGCGCGAGCGGGATGAGGAGGCCGGGATCGCCGAGACGTCCGAACAGGCGGGCCGGCGGCTGCCAGCGCGGTACGGCGAGCGCGGCGACGCCGGCGGCGGCGACGATCGTGAACGACAGGGCTGGTTGCACGAGCGCGAAAGTTCGAGAACGCTTGACGCGAAAGCAAGCCGCGCCGTAGCTTGCCCCACCTATGGCTGCGATGTTCTGCGTTACGGGCGGCCGTCCGCTCAAAGGCACCATCCGTCCGGCTGGAAACAAGAATGCGGCGCTCCCCATCCTGGCCGCCACGCTGCTCACGGGCGGCGTCTGCCGCATCGACAATGTCCCCCGCATCCGCGACGTCGAGACCATGCTCGACCTGCTGCGGCATCTCGGCGCCGACGCCAGCTGGACCGGACCCAACGCGGTGGCGGTCGACACGGCGTCGGCCGAGCTGCGCGCGGTCGACCCGGTGCTGTCCGCGCGCATCCGGGCCTCGATTCTGCTCGCGGGTCCCATGCTGGCGCGCTTCGGCAAAGTGACGCTGCCGCCCCCCGGGGGCGACGTGATCGGGCGGCGCCGCGTGGACACGCATTTCCTGGCGCTCGAGCAGCTCGGCGCCGAGGTCACGGTCGGCGAGGAGTACACGGTCGAGGCCAAGCACCTGGTGGGCGCCGACATTTTTCTCGACGAGCCGAGCGTCACCGGCACCGAAAACGCCCTGATGGCGGCCACGGCGGCCCGGGGGACCACCGTGCTGCGCAACGCCGCGTCCGAGCCGCACGTGCAGGATCTCGCCCGCTTTCTCGTCGCCATGGGCGCCGACATCGAAGGCATCGGCACCAACGCGTTGACCATCCGCGGCGGGAAAGCGCTCCAGGCCGCGGCGCACACCATCGGCCCCGATCACATCGAAGTGGGCTCGTTTATCGGCCTCGCGGTCGTCACGAACGGCGCCGTCACCATCGAGGGCGTGCGCGGCGACGACCTTCGCGCGTCGTTGTTCGCGTTCGACCGGCTCGGCGTGCACCCGCGGCTCGACGGCGATCGGCTCATCATCGATGCCGACCAGGAGCGCCGCATCCGGCCCGACCTGGGCGGTCACGTGCCCAAGCTGGAAGACGGTCCCTGGCCGGCGTTTCCCGCGGACCTGATGTCCATCGCCATCGTCGCGGCCACCCAGTGCGAAGGCCTGCTGCTGGTATTCGAGAAGCTGTTCGAGTCGCGGCTGTTCTTCGTGGACAAGCTGATCGGCATGGGCGCGCGCATCGTGCTGTGCGACCCGCACCGCGCCGTGATCGCGGGGCCGTCGCCGCTGCGGGGCGGGGTGGTGGAGAGTCCCGACATCCGCGCGGGCATGGCGATGCTGCTGGCGGCGCTCGCCGCCCAGGGCGATTCCGAGATCCACAACATCGGCCAGATCGAGCGCGGCTACGAGCGCATCGACGAGCGGCTGCGCGCACTGGGCGCCAAAATCGAGCGGGTGGATGGCGGCAAGTCGGACAAACGCTGAGACACCCGCCGGCGACCCGGCGATCCCCCGTCTCGAGCTCGTCACCTGGAAGGAGCAATACGGCCTCACGGCCGGCATCACCACGGCCGCGGCCGGCTCCGTAGCGCCCCCATTCCCGGCGACAGTCTTCGGCCGCCAGGTCCACGGACGCACGGTCCGCTGGCATGAGGCGCTCCCCGGTGGCGGCCTGATCGTCAACGCCACGGACGGCCACGCCACCGCGCAGCCGGGCGTATTGCTCACGATCTCGGTTGCCGACTGCACGCCGGTCTACCTGGCCGATCCCACGCGCGGGTCTATCGCGTTGCTCCACGCCGGCTGGCGCGGCACGGCAGCGGGGATTCTCGAGGCCGGTGTGGCGCTGCTCGTAGGCCGTGGCGGCTCCAATGTCTCCAATCTTGTAATGCATTGTGGCGTAGCGATTTGTGGCACGTGCTATGAAGTAGGTTCTGAAGTCGCCGAGGCATTGGGCGAACCGCCCGTGAGCGGCAAGACCCACGTCGACATTCGCGCGGTGCTCGTGGCGCAGGCCGCAGCGCTGGGCATAACGCAGGTGAGCGTCTCGCCCTTCTGCACGGCGCACGACGCGGGCTTTCATTCCCATCGGGGATCGGGCGGGCGCGCGGGGCGCATGATCGCGTATCTCGGTCGCGCGCCTTGACATATGGTGCCCCTGGGATACATTCCGGTCTGCAGCGGGCGAAGTTCGGCCCGCGCTTTTTTTTGCATGCTCTCCGACACCCTCGTTGAGTCGTTCCGGGTCCGGCTGGAAGCGCTGGGGCTCGATCTGGCCGACCTCCGTATCGGTGGGACGCCGGGCCGTCCGCTCGTCCAAGTCCGCATTGACTGGCCGGCGCAGGATCCGCCGCGGCGGGTGAGCGTGGACGACTGCGCCCTGGCGAGCCGGACGCTCGAAACCTGGCTCGACGCCGAGCACACCCTGGGCGAGCGCTATGTGCTCGAGGTGTCGAGCCCCGGGATGGAGCGGCCGCTGCGCTGGCACCGCCATTGGGTGCGCTTTGTGGGGCGGGAAGTCCACGCGCGGCTGCAGGGGCTGGGGCGGGTGCGGGCTCGCATCGTGAGCGTCCCGGACGACCAGACGGTGGTGCTGGAAGTGGTGGAACCGGGCCCCCAGCCGCCTCGGCCGGTGCCGTTGGCGGACATCCGCGACGCGCGGCTGGCGGTGGACTGGTAGACAACGAACAACGGAAGAAGGACAACGAATGGCCATTGCCGCTGAAGTCGTGACGGCGCTGAAGGAGTTGACCACCGCGAAGCAGCTGGAGCGCGGTGAGCTGCTCGAGCTCCTCAAGGACGGGATTCACGCCGCCCTGGTGAAGAAATACGGCCCCAACGTGCGGTCCGAGATCACGATCGACGAGATGAAGGGGTCCATCCGCGTGGTGATTCTGCGCACCGTGGTGGAGGCCGTGGAGGATCCGGGCTCCCAGGTGTCGCTCGAGGAAGCGCGGTTCGAGGACCCCAGCTTCCAGCCGGGCGACGTGCTCGAGGAGGAGGTCCCCTTCGAGACGTTCGGGCGCACGGCGGTTCAGGCGGCCAAGCAGCGCATCATCCAGCGCGTGCGCGAGGGTGAGCGCTCCCGGATCCGCGAGGAGTTCACCGACAAGGTCGGCGACCTCCTGACCGGCGAAGTGCAGCAGATCGAGCGCGGCAAGATCGTCGTCATGCTGAACAAGTTCCGCGAGGCCGAGGCGATCATTCCGTATCGCGATCAAAACCACCGCGAGCACTTCCATCAGGGCGATTCGATCCGCGCCGTACTGAAGCGCATCGAGGAGACCCCCAAGGGCCCGCGCCTGGTGCTGTCGCGCGCCGATCCGCTGTTCGTGAAGGCGCTGTTCAAGCTCGAGGTGCCGGAGATCCAGCAGGGCATCGTGGACATCCGCGCCACGGCCCGCGAGGCGGGCAGCCGCACCAAGATCGCGGTGGCGAGCCGCGACGACTCGATCGATCCGGTGGGCGCCTGCGTGGGCCTCAAGGGCTCGCGGGTCCAGGCGGTGGTGAACGAGCTGTCGGGCGAGCGCATCGACATCGTGCCGTGGTCGCCCGATCCCGAGCGCTTTGCCAAGCTGGCGCTGGCGCCGGCCCGCGTGGCGCGCGTCTTCTCCGATCCCGACGCCAAGACCATCCAGGCCATCGTGGACGAGGACCAGCTGTCGCTCGCCATCGGCCGCAACGGCCAGAACGTGCGGCTCGCCTCGGAGCTCACGGGCTGGAAGATCGACCTCTACTCGAGCCGCGAGTGGCTGGAGCGCGGGGGCGAGGGCCCCTTGTTCGCGCCGTTGCCGCCCGACGAAGAGAAGGCGGTCAAGGTGGCGCTCACCGAGCTGAAGGATTTCCCGGCCGACGTGCTGGCGGTGCTGGCGACGGCGGGCAAGCGCACGCTGCAGGACATCATCGATCTCGATCCCGACGACATCGCCAAGATCGAAGGCATGACGCCGGAGCTCGCCGAGAAGCTGAACGGCTTCCTCAACGAGCTGACTGAGGACGGTGACGAGGAAGTCGAGCCCGAGACCGAGACGGCGGCCGAGGCGCCGGCGGAGCCCGAGGCGAAGACTGAGGGCGAGGCCCCCGCGGCCGAAGGCACGTGACCGAGAAGGCGCTGCGGCTGCTCGGCTTGGGGCTGCGGGCGCAAACGGTCGTGATCGGAGTGAGCGGCGTGCGGGCCGCGCTGCAACGCGGCACGGTGCATTGCGTGGTGGTCGCGGCGGATGCGAGCCCGCGCACCGAAGACAAGGTCGCGCGGTCGGCGCGGGGGCGGGGCATTCCGCTGCTCGTGGGGCCCGTGGCGGAACGGTTGGGGCAGGCGTTGGGTCGGCCGCCGGTGCAGGCCGTGGGCGTGACCGACGGCGCATTGGCGCGAGGCGTGTTGGCGGCTTCTGGAGGAGTGTGAGTGGCAACAACGCGGATTCATGATCTGGCAGCGGAGTTCGGTATCTCCAGCGAACAGCTGATGGGGATGCTGAAGGAGCTGGACATTTTCGTGCGCAGTCACCTGTCGCCCTTGAAGGACGAGCAGGTGGCGCTGATGCGCGCCCGCTGGGAGCGGGAGAAGCGCAAGTCGAAAGAGCCCGCCGCGGCGCCCAAACGGCGGCGCGGCGCCAAGGTCGCCGCCGAAGCGCCCGTGCCGGTGGAGCCGGAAGGCCGGCCCACGCGGCGCCGGCGCACCGCGGCGGATGTGGCGGCGGCGGACGCGGAAGCCCAGGCCACGGCGGCGGCGCTCGAAGCCGAGCGCGAGCTGAAGGCCACCCAGGCGCTCGAAGCGTCGCTCGCCGAGGAAGCGGCGCGCCCCCAGCCATCGCTGGAAGAGCGCGCCGCCGCGCTGTTCAAGGACATTCCCGCGCCGTCAGACTCACGAGCCGCGGCATCCGACACCGGCACGGCGACCGCCGATGCGCCGCCCGGACCGCCGTCGGCCGCGCCGCTGGCGCCGCCGGTGACGCCCGGCGCGCCGCCCCGGCCGCTGCCGGTGCGTCCGCGTCCTGTGGCGAGCGGCGTGCCCAGCTCGTCGGTCCCGCCGCGCCCGGTGGCGTCGGCGGCGCCGGGCTCCATCGATCTCGAGGAGCGCCGCCGCGACAAGGGCAAGAAGCGCAAGAAGGGCAAGAAGTCGGTCGATCAGGAAGCCGTGGCGCAGAACATCTCGCGCACGCTCGCCTCGATCAAAGGCCCGGTCGCCCGCAAGGGCGGCCACCGCCGCGAGGAAGGCCCGACCTTCCGCGACATTCAGGACGAGAAGCGGCGTGAGGAGAAGGAGCGCGAGAAGACGCTGGTCCGGGTGAACGAGTTCATCACGGTCAGCGAGCTGGCCAACATCCTCAAGGTGCCGCCCACGCAGATCGTCACGTTCGCCTTCAAAGAGCTGGGGCAGATGGTGACGATCAACCAGCGCCTCGATTTCGACATGATCGAGCTGATCGCCTCGGCGTTCAGCTTCCAGGCCGTGCGCGAGGAAGGCTACGACCAGGCGGCCGCCGGGACCGAAGAGCCGGCCGAGGCGCCCGAGAACCTGAAGCCGCGCCCGCCGGTGGTTACCGTGATGGGTCACGTCGACCACGGCAAGACGTCGCTGCTCGACTACATCCGCAAGGCGAATGTCGTGGCGGGCGAGGCCGGCGGCATCACGCAGCACATCGGCGCGTATCTGGTGACGCTCAAGGACGGCCGCCAGATCACGTTCCTCGACACGCCGGGCCACGAGGCGTTCACCGCGATGCGCGCCCGCGGCGCGCAGGTGACGGACATCGTGGTGCTGGTGGTCGCGGCCGACGACGCCATCATGCCGCAGACGGTCGAGGCGATCTCCCACGCCAAGAACGCGGGTGTGCCGCTCGTCGTCGCCATCAACAAGATCGATCTGCCCAGCGCCAACGTGCAGAAGGTGAAGCAGGACCTGCTGGCGCACGGCGTGGTGCTCGAGGAGTTCGGCGGCCAGGTGTTGGCGACGCCGATCTCCGCCAAGAAGGGCACCGGCGTCGACCAGCTGCTCGACCAGATCCTGCTGCAGGCCGAGCTGCTCGATCTCCGGGCAAATCCCGACCGGCCGGCGGCCGGCACCGTGCTCGAGGCGACGCTCGATCCGGGCAAGGGCCCGGTCGCGACCATCCTCGTCCAGAACGGCACGCTCAAGGTCGGTCACGATTTCATCTGCGGCATGTACTCAGGCCGTGTGCGCGCGCTGTTCGACGAGCGCGGCGCCACGGTGCCCGCGGCGGGGCCGTCGATCCCGGTGCAGATCCTGGGCTTCGAGGGCGTGCCCGAAGCGGGCGACAAGTTCACCGTCACGGAAGACGCCTCCGCGGCGCGCGAGATCGCGCAGCGGCGCCAGCGGCTGGAGCGCGAGGCCCAGCACCGCCGCAGCGGGCGGGTCAAGACGCTCGAGGACTTCATGGCCGAGCGCGCCGAGGGCGGCGCGGCCGCGTTGCGGCTCATCATCAAGGCCGACCAGGGCGGCCCGGCCGAAGCGCTGGCCGACGCGCTGTCGCAGCTCTCCACCAGCGAGGTGAAGGTGGAGATCGTGCACCGCGGCGTCGGCGCAATCACCGACTCCGACGTGCTGCTGGCCAAGGCGTCGGGCGCCATCATCATCGGCTTCCACGTGCGGCCCGACTCCAACGCGCGCGCCTCGGCGGAGCGCGAGCGGGTGGAGATCCGCACCTACCGCATCATTTATGAGGCGGTGGAAGAAGTGAAAGCCGCGATGGAGAGCAAGCTCGCGCCCGAGCACAAGGAAGTGGTGCTGGGCGAAGCCGAAGTGCGGCAGATCTTCAAGATCGCCAAAGTCGGCACCATCGCCGGCTGCTTCGTGCGCTCCGGCGTGATTCCGCGGACGGCGCGCGTGCGGCTGATCCGCGGCGGCGTCGAGGTGTACGACGGCACGCTCGCGTCGCTCAAGCGCTTCAAGGACGACGTGCGCGAAGTGCGCGAGGGCTTCGAGTGCGGCATCGGCGTCGAGAACTTCAACGACGTGAAGGTCGGCGATCTGATCGAGGCGTACCGCGTCGAGGAAATCGCGCGCTCGCTCGATTCGGGGAGCGCGACCAAGGGCGCCTGAGCGTGGTGGTCGGGGTGATGACGTGGGAGCTGCACCTCGACGCGTGCCAATCGCTCAAGGACAAACGCCAGATACTGCAGAGCTTGAAAGCGCGGCTGCACAACGAATTCAACGTCTCCGCCGCGGAGACGGCGCATCAGGATCTGTGGCAGCGCGCCGAGATCACGGTGTGCGTGGTGAGCACCGACCGCACCCACGCGGCAGACGTCCTGCGCCAGGCGGATCGCCTCGTCGAGGCGGCGCCCGGCGCGCGAATCATGGACACGAGCACGAGCTATCTCTGACATGCGACGCCGCAGCCACCGCCCCGAACGCGTAGCCGAAGTCGTGCGCCAGACCGTGGCCGAATTTCTCACGGGCACCGCGCGCGACCCGCGCATCGGGTTCGTCACCGTGACCGGCGTCGAGGTCTCGGGCGATCTGCAGCACGCCCGCGTGCGGGTCAGCGTCATGGCGGTGGAGGAAGAGAAGGCGCGCTCGCTGGAGGGCCTCGCGAGCGCGGCCGGCTACCTGCGCAACCGCCTGGCTGAAACGCTGCCGCTGCGCATCGCGCCCGAGCTGACCTTCGAGCTGGATCGGGGCATCGAGCATGCGCAGCAGATCGATCGCGTGCTGAAGGAGCTGAAGGAGGACGCGTGATCTCGGGCGTCGTCCTCGTGGCGAAGCCCGCCGGTCCCACCTCTCACGACGTCGTGGATATCGCGCGCCGCGCGCTCGGCGAGCGGCGCGTGGGACACCTCGGCACGCTCGACCCGTTCGCGCAGGGGTTGCTCGTGCTCGTGGTCGGCCGGGCGACGCGCCTCGCGTCCTACGCCGGGGACTGGGAGAAGCGCTACACCGGCGTGATGCGCCTCGGCGCCACGACGGACACCGACGACGGCACGGGCACGGTGATGCAGACGTCGGAAGGCTGGCGCGCCCTCGATGCCGGCGCGGTAGGCGCGGCGTTCGCGCGCTTCGCCGGTCGCTACGAGCAGACGCCGCCCGCATACTCGGCGGTGAAAGTGGACGGGGAGCGGGCCTACCGGCGCGCGCGGCGCGGTGAAGCGCCGGCGGCCAAAGCGCGGGCGGTGGACGTGAGCGAGCTCGTGCTCGATCAGTGGGCGCCGCCCGACGCCCGCTTTCACGCTACGGTGAGCGCCGGGACGTACCTGCGCAGCCTGGCGCGCGATGTGGGCGCGGCGTTGGGATGCGGCGGGCATCTGGTCGCGTTGGAGCGCACCGTCGTGGGCCCGTTCGCGCTCGCCGACGCGGTGGCTCCGGAGGCGGTCAGCGCCGCCGCCGTCCGCGACGTGGCCACGCTGGTGGGCGACCTGGCGCGGCGCGACCTCGATGCGGCGGAGCGCGCCGCTGTCGCGCACGGGCGGCCGATCCCGGTCGCGGAGCCCGCGGCGGATCGTGTCGCACTGTTCGCGGAGGGTATGCTGCTGGCGGTGGCGGAGCGGGAGGGCGACGTCCTCAAGCCGCGCGTCGTGCTGGTGGACGAAT
>DATLWA010000212.1:0-3938 GCA_035576905.1 Gemmatimonadales bacterium | reverse complement strand
TCGGCGGGCATCTACAAGGTGCTGGTGAGCAACGACCGCGTGTACAGCGCGCAGACACAGCGCATGGAGCTGTCGCAGAACATCCGCGCGGCGGCCACGATTCTGCCGGCCGACTTCCGCACGCTGGACGCCACCGACGGTGACATCCATGCGATGTCGGCGACGTCGATTTCGATCCGTGCCATCCGGCAGCTCGCGATCATCTGCGACACACCGGCATTGGGCGGTCTGCTCCCGGGATTGGCCATTCACGTGCGCCAGGACCCGCTGTACGGGCCGCGCATGTTCAACGCGAGCATGGACTCCCTGCTCATCTATTACGAGGGCGACAACGGCACGCGCCTCGACGACGGCTGGGTGCCAGCGTCGCTCACGTCCTATGTCGCCGGCAACTGCGTGGACGGCAAGGCCGGCTGGCTCTTGACGACCAATCCGGGCCTGCTCGCGGGCCAGGTCAACCTGAAGGGCAACATCAGCTACGGCTCGCCGATCCTGGGGTTCGAGAACGTGACGTACCGGCTCTACCAGCCGGCGGGCGACACGTCGTATTACATCGGCTATCAGAACGCCAGCGGCACACAACCGTTGATCGGACCGGTGTTGTCCAACGGCCTGAGCCTCGCCTACTACGACAGTACCGGCGCGGTGACCGCCAACCCGACCTTGGTGGCGATCATCGGCGTGACGGTGCGAGCGCGGACATCGATCCCGGTGCGCGATGCCAACTCGGTATTGCGCGTGCCCGTGGACAGCTTCGTGATGAAGGTGTCGTTGCGGAACAACCGGCGCTTCTAACCTAAGTGCCTCGACCTCTCAAGGAGTCGCATATGTGGCGGACGGTTCGGAATGAGCGCGGTATGGCGCTCGCGATTGCAATCTTCGCTCTCGTGGTCGTGGGGGCTCTGGTGGCCGGCGCGTTTTTCGCCGGCATCCAGGAGTCGCGCACGGCGGAGAACAACCGCCGGCTGCAGAAGGCGTTCGGGGTGGCCGAGTCCGGCGTGAACGAGCTGATCGCGGCTTGGGACCCCAGCGTGCGCAACGTCGGCAAGATCTACCCCACCGACTCCCAGACCGTGCCCGATGCGATCGAGCCGGGTACGCTGCCGTATCACACCGGGGCCTTTGCCGGCAACATCTACAAGCTCAACGGCGAGCTGTATCTGGTGGACATCAGCGGCCGCGACAGCCAGTCCATCAAGAGCACGCTGAAGTCAGCGAGCGCGCGGCAACGCATGGGCGGGTTGCTGCGGATCCGCACCGTCAACTTCGGCATCCAGGGCGCGCTCACGACGCGCGGCGGCGTGAAGCTCGCCGGTAACGCGGCCGTGGACGGCCGCGACCACATCCCGACCGAGTGGGGCGCCGCCAATTGCGACACCACGGGCGACACCACTAAAGCCGGAATCCGTAGCGCGGATACGAGCCAGATCGTCGGCGGGGCAGGCCATACGTACGGCACGCCGCCGATCAAGCAGGACACGACGGTGAAGACCAGTACGTTCAACCAGTTCGGCGACATCGACTACAACACGCTGGCCGCCATGGCGAACATTACGCTCTCGTCGGGGAACTACAAGACTGATCCGGCGGTGAACGGCACGCTCTGCGACAAGACCAGCCTCACGAACTGGGGCGACGGCATGAATCGGGCGGCGCCGTGCGGGAACTACTTCCCCATCATCCATATCACGGACTCGACCCAGTCGACCACGCTGAACGGCGACCAGGGGCAAGGCATCCTGCTCGTGGACGGGGACCTCGAGATCCAGGGGTCGTACCAGTTCTACGGCATCGTGCTGATTCGCGGACACTTGAAGACGTCGGGTGGCGGTTCGACCGACGCGCACTTCTGGGGCGCGGTCATGGCGGCCAACGTGGACCTCGAGCTCAACACGCTGACCGGTAACGCCACGTTGAACTACTCTAAGTGCGCAATTACAGAGGCGTTAGAGCGCACAGGGGCGGTTTCGTTGGCGCGTTCGCGGTCGTGGATTCAGCTCTTCTAGAGGGCCTAAGTCCAGCAGGGGACAACAGTTGGTAGCCAGGCCTCAAGTAGGTTCGAGGCTTGACAGGATAAGGGGCGGGGCTTACTGTAGTTTGCCCTCGCCCCTTCTTGTTTGGCTTTAACCTAGGCGACTATGGCTCTGTTCGGGTTTTTGGGTGGAAAGAAGACGACGGTCGGCCTCGACATCGGCTCCGGCATCATCAAGCTGGTCGTGGTCGATCATTCGGGTTCCGAGCCCGAGTTGGTGAAAGTCGCGACCACCGAGGTCGCGGCTGACGCCATTGTCGAGGGCGAGGTCATGGACCCGGGCATCGTGTCCGAGGCGATCCGCGGCCTGCTGTCGACCGCCGGCGTCAAACAGAAGAAGGTCGTCACGGCAGTGGGCGGCCGCGACGTGATCGTCAAGAAGATCCAGATGGACCGCATGAAGGAAGGCGACGCCCGCGAGGTGATCCGCTGGGAAGCCGAGCAGCACGTGCCGTTCGACATGGCGAACGTGGAGCTGGACTTCCAGATCCTCGATCCCGACGCCGAGGGGCTGCAGATGAACGTGCTCCTGGTGGCGGCCAAGCGCGAGCTGGTGGAGAACCGCAACGGGTTGCTGGCGGAAGCCGGGCTCGAGGCGTCCATCGTCGATGTCGACGCCTTCGCCATCCATAACGCCTTCGAGCTGAACCATCCCGACGCCATGCAGGGCGTCGTGGGCCTGGTGAACATCGGTCACGAAACGACCAACGTGAACATCCTGGAAGACGGCGTGCCGGTCCTCACCCGGGATTTGGCGGTGGGCACGCGCCGCTTCCGTGAAGACATGCAGCGCGAGAAAGGTCTCTCGGCCGAGGACTCGGAGAAGGCCATCCAGGGCGTGACGCAGAACGCCGACCTGGCTGGCTATGTCGAGGCGCGGGGCGAGGAAATCGCCGTGGGGGTGGAGCGGGCGGCGGCCTTCCTGGCCACGGCGTCGCGCTCGGCGGGCGGTCTGGGCCGCGTGTACACGTCGGGCGGCGGGGCCCGGATTCCGGGGCTCAATGACGCCCTGGCTTCGCGCCTGAAGGTGCCGGTCGAGCTGGCGAGCCCGGTGCAGCAGCTGCGCTATCGCGACACTGCCTTCGAAGCCGTGTCGATCGACGAAGTCGCTCCCCTGCTGATGCTGGCGGTGGGCCTCGCGCTGAGGCGCGCGTCATGATTGAAATCAACCTACTCCCAGGCAAGAAAAAGGCCGGGGCCAAGGGCGGCGGCGGTGGCGGCAGGTTCAAGCTCCCCGACTTCAAGGGGCTGCTCGCGACCATCAAAGACCCGTGGCTGATCGGCGCGGTGGTGAGCGCCGCGCTGGTGATCGGCGGCGCGGGCGCGCTGTTCGTGTGGGACGGCCAGCGGCTGCGTTCGGTGGAGGGCCGCCTGGAGGAAGTGCGGGCGGAGAAGCGTCGCTTCGACGTGGTGATCGCGCAGAAGCGCAACTACGAGAACATGCGCGACTCGCTGGTGGCGCAGATCAACGTCATCCGGCGCATCGATTCCGACCGCTACATCTGGCCGCACATCCTGGACCAGGTGACCAAGTCGCTGCCGCCGTACACGTGGCTGGTGAGCCTGCAGGCGAGCAACGCCTCGAGCGCCACGCCCAACGCGTCGGGCGGCCCGCAGGCGTCGACGGCGACGCCGATAGACTCGACCGGCGCGCCGGCGGTGCTGTTCACGATCGAAGGCCGGACCGTGGATATCGAGGCATTCACCACGTTCTTGCGGCAGCTGGCCGCCTCGCCGTGGCTGACCGATGTGCAGGCGGCCCGGTCGCAGACCGTGGTGGAGTCCGACCGGCCGGTGACGTTGTTCGTCGTCAACGCGCGGTACAAGCTGGCCGACTCCGCCTTCATCCGGACCGTTCCCATGGTCCAGTCGGTGAGGTAGCGCCATGGCCCTCGGTCTTCCCACA
>DATLWA010000211.1:0-3802 GCA_035576905.1 Gemmatimonadales bacterium | reverse complement strand
CGGTCGTAGTAGGTGCCCCATTGATCGATCCGGCCGTCGCCGTCGGTATCGCGCGTCAGCAGCCGGGCGATGCGGGCGAAATCGTCCCAGGTCCAATCGTCGGTGGGGTACGGCAGGCCGGCGCGATCGAACAGGTCCTTGTTGTACGCCACCACCATCGGCGTGTAGCCCTTGGGCAGGGCGTACAGGGCCGAGCCGCGCCGGAAGATGCTCAAGACGGTGGAATCGTAGCGGGTGAGGTCCACGCCCACGCGCGGCAGGAACGGCGCCAGATCGAGCACGACGCGGCGATCGAGGAACGCCGGCACGTCGATGTTGTCGAACAGGAACACGTCGGGCGGCGTGCCCGCGGCCATCGACGTGAGAATGCGCTCGCGATATTCCGCCTGGCCGGTGCCCGCGCTTTGCTGCACCACGGTCACCTCGGCGTGCGTCTGGCGGAACTCGCCCAGCGCGCGTTCTTCGAGCCGCGCCTCGACGTAATCGGCCCAATTGTCGAGCGTGAGAGTCGCGCGGTCGCCGGCGGTCGCGGGGCGGCAACTCGCGCAGCCGGCGAGGAGTGCAACCGCCAGCAGCCGCTTCAGCCGAGCCGCGCCCCCGCCGCGTCGAACAAGTGCAAGCGTCGCACGTCGACCTCGACGCCCACGCGCGTGCCCGGCGCGGTCGCGACGATCCCCGGGAGCCGCGCCACCAGCCGCTGGCCGTCCGCCTCGAGGTGGACCAGCGTCTCGTTGCCGAGCGGTTCCACCACCGTCACCGCCGCGTCGCCCACGCCGCTGCCCGGCGCGCACAGCGACACGTCCTCCGGGCGGATGCCGAGCTGCAGGTCGCCCGCGTAATCGGGCAGCGCGAGCGGGATCTGAAAGGACCCGCACTGCGCCACCCTGCCCTCCTCCCCCTTCCCCCGCGCTTTCTTCACCTCGGCGACGCCGGTCAGAACATTCATGCCGGGATTGCCCAGGAAGCGCGCGACGAACACGTCGGCGGGGCGCTGATAGATCTCGGACGGCGTGCCGAGCTGGCGCAGCCGGCCCTCGTGCAGCACCGCGATGCGCTGGCCCATGGTCATGGCTTCGACCTGGTCGTGCGTGACGTAGATCATCGTGGCGCCGAGCGCGCGATGCAGGCGCAGCAATTCGGCGCGCATGTCGACGCGCAGCTTGGCGTCGAGATTCGACAAGGGCTCGTCGAACAGGAAGACGCGCGGGTTGCGCACGATGGCACGGCCCAGCGCCACGCGCTGGCGCTGGCCGCCGGAGAGCTGGGCGGGCTTGCGATCGAGCAGGTCGGACAATTCGAGCCGGGCCGCCGTCTCCACCACCCGCCGCGTGACTTCGCGCTTGCCCACGCCGCGCACTTCCAGCGCGAAGCCGATGTTCTCGCGCACACTGAGGTGGGGATAGAGGGCGTAATTCTGGAACACCATGGCGACGTCGCGCTCGCCGGGCGGCAGGTGCGTCACATCACGGTCGGCGATGAACACTTGTCCCGCCGACGGCTCCTCCAGTCCCGCGATGCAGCGCAGCGCGGTGGTCTTGCCGCAGCCCGACGGCCCGAGCAGCACGAGAAACTCCCCGTCCTGTACTTCGAGGGAGAAGTCGCGCAGCGCCGGAGGGTGGGAGGAATCGAAGCGCTTGGCGAGGTCGCGCAGTGTAACGGACGCCATTGCGCCGTAAGGTACCGAGGCCGTTGGTATATTGCACCCTCATGCGACGGTCCACGCAAGCGCTGGTGCTGGCGGCGGCGGTGGTGGCGTGCCACGAATCGCTCGTGGTGTTGCCGCCGCCCGCGCCCGTCGCCAGCCTCACGGTGAGTCCCGCAGCGGACACGGTCACCGTAGGCGACAGCGTGCAGCTCACGGCCACCGCGCGCGACGCCGCGGGCAACGTGATCGCGAGCGCGACCGTGACGTGGACCAGCGACAGCGTGACGTTCGCGTCGGTCACCGGCGCGGGGCTGGTCCGGACGGCGTCCCCGGGGTTCGCACCCATCATCGCGACGGCGGGCGGCAAGTCCGACACGGCCGCCATCACCGTCACTCCCGTACAGCTGTTGGCGCCCGTCGCCGGCGGCCACCACACCTGCGCGCTCACCAACGGCGGCGCGACGTATTGCTGGGGCCGCGATGTCTACGGACAGTTGGGCGGCGGATTCGTGTCCGTCGCCCCGGAGACCGCGCCGATACTCGTCACGAGCACCGGCCCCTATAGCGCGCTGGCCGCCGGCGAAAGCCACACGTGCGCGCTCGCCGGCAACGGCGCGGCGTTCTGCTGGGGCGACAACGCGGGCAGCCAGCTCGGCTCGAGCGGCGGACCCGCCGCCAATCCGGTGCCGGGGGCAGTGACCGGCGGCCACGCGTTCGGCGCGCTCACGGCCGGCGACCGACACACTTGCGGCAGCGGGACCGACAGCTTGACGTATTGCTGGGGTGCGAACGACTCCGGCCAGCTGGGGGACAGCGTGCCGGGTAGTGGCGGTCCAACGCCCATGCCTGTCGCCACGCGGCGACGCTATGTGTCGTTGGCGGCGGGCGGTGTGCACACGTGCGGGGTGAGCGCCGGCGTCGTGTACTGCTGGGGCGGCAACGCCAGCGGCGAGCTGGGCGACAGCACCGACTCGACCCGCCGCTCGCCGGTCGCCGTGCACAATCCGGGGGACTGGCTCGACGTGACCGCCGGCACCAGCCACACCTGCGGCCGGCTCCTCGACCGCTCGGCGCTGTGCTGGGGCAAGAACGACCACGGCCAGCTGGGCACCGGGCAGGCCGACTCACTCACCCGCGTGCCGGTGGCCGTGACCGGGGGCAAGTCGTGGATCATGCTCGCGGCCGGCGGCGCCCACACCTGCGGCATCGCGGCCGACAGCCTCGCCTACTGCTGGGGCGCCAATGGCAGTGGGCAGCTCGGGGATAGCTCGTTCACCGACCGCCCCGCGCCCGTCGCAGTCTACGGCGGCATCCATTTCTCGTGGATTACAGCTGGGGACGCGCACACGTGCGCGTTCGCGACAACCGCCGCACTGTACTGCTGGGGGGAGAACGGCGACGGACAGCTGGGAGATCACACGACGACGGCCCGACCGGCGCCGGTCCTGGTCCGGCCCTAGACCTCAGGGTGCCTTGAAATCCACCTGGACGTCCATGATCACCCGAACTTTTCGGCCGCCGATGCCGCCGGGCCAGAAGCGCGCCCCCAGCACGTAGGCACGCGCCGGCTCATCGAAGTCGGCGCCCGGGCTGGAGACGATGTGGACCGAGCCGGGCTCGGCGCGCCCCAGCGTATCGATCACCGCCGACACCACCACCCGCACATCGACGCGCGCCGTCTTCACGCTCGCCGGATACGCCGGCGCCACGGCCGACGCGATCGTCGGCGCCTGGTCCACCTGGTCCACGCGGAAAATGCCCAGGGCGCCGCGGCGGTCGAGCTTGAAGTCGATCGGCACTTCCACCACCGCCCGCACCGCATGCCCGCGACGCTTGGCCGGGCGAAAGTGCGCCGTGTAGACGAAGGCGAGCGCCGCCTGATTGAATCCTGCGTTGGGCGACTGCACCACCACCGCTGACCCCGGCTCTACCCGGCCGGATGTGTCCACGACCACCTGCACCGTCACGCGGCCCTCGATCCCCTCCGCCCGCAGGCTGTCCGGATAAGCGGGTCGGTCCGCCGAGATCACCTCGGTGGTGTGCATGCGGCCGCCGCAGGCAGTCGCCATGACCAGTGCAGCGAGGATCGTCATACGCATGCCCATATACTAGCGCGCCCCCTTGCCGCCGCCACGGACCGTCAACAATGTGAAGCAT
>DATLWA010000210.1:0-3709 GCA_035576905.1 Gemmatimonadales bacterium | reverse complement strand
GACTGCTGCCGTTTGCCGACTTCGCCGAGCTCGTGCCGGGCGTGTGCTCGCCGGTCGCGGCGCGCGCGACCTCATTGCCGGCGCAGCTCGCCATGCGCGTGCGTGACTTCTTCCTGCCGTCGCCGCTCGGCGCCAATCCCGGCGGACTCGCCGGCACCACCGGCGGCATTCACAGCGTGTTCGGTGCGCAGGTGGTGGACACGGTCACATTGACGTTCGTGACGCAGCCGTCCGACGTGAACGTGAACCTGATCATCACGCCGCCGGTACAGGTGCTCGCGACCGCCAAGACGTCGGGCGATGCGGTACCCAACGTGTCCGTGAGCATCGGCTCCGTGGATAACAACGGCACGCCGGCCTTGCTGAGCGGGACGCTCACGCAGGTGACCGACGGCGCCGGTATCGCGACATTCGCGGACCTGTCGCAAGTGAAGCCCGGCGGCTACGCCCTCACGGCCACCGGCACGGTGAACGGCCGCGCCGCGATCTTCGTGGTGGCGGTGCAGTCGGCGCGGTTCAACGTCCGGCCGTAAGCGCGGCACCATCAGTAGGACAGGGCGGGGCGGCTCTCACGAGTCGCTCCGCCCTTGTAACTTCCACCCCGTGAAAATCTCCGGCACCGCCCGGCCACCAGGCGACAAGAGCATCTCTCATCGCGCGTTGATGCTCGCGGCGCTCGCGCGTGGCACGAGCGAGCTCAGCGGCCTGCTCGCGGGCGAGGACGTGAAGAGCACCGCGCGCGTCCTGCGGCAGCTCGGCGTCACTATCGGCGCCGTGCGGCCGGACCGCGTGGAGGTCGAGGGAGCTCGTCTCACGGCTCCCGTCTCACGCCTTCATTGCGGTAACTCGGGGACCAGCGCCCGCCTGATGCTCGGCGTCCTCGCCGGCCAGGGCTTCGCGGCCACGCTCACGGGCGACGCGTCGTTGCGCCGCCGGCCGATGCGACGCGTCACCGAGCCGCTGCGGACGATGGGCGCCCGCATCACGGCCCAGGACGACGCGCTGCCGGTGACGATCCGCGGCGGGCGGCTGAGCGCGCTCGATTACGCCAGCCCGGTGGCGAGCGCGCAGGTGAAGAGCGCATTGTTGTTCGCGGGGCTCACGGGCGGCGTACCGGTGACCGTGCACGAGCCATATCGCTCGCGCGACCACACGGAGCGCCTGCTGGCGCATCTGGGGTGTGAGCTGCATGTGCGGGAGCGAGCCGTCAGTTTTCAGCCGTCAGCCGTCAGCAAGCGCCTGCCGAGCTTCTCGCTCAGCGTGCCGGGCGACATTTCGTCGGCGGCATTCCTCGTCGCCGCCGCGGTGCTGGCGGAGGGTGGCGAGCTGCTGATCGAGAACGTGGGTGTGAACCCGACGCGCACGGGATTCCTGGTAGTGCTCGAGCGCATGGGCGCGCACGTCGAACGGTTGAATCTGGGCGATGCGGGCGGCGAGCCGGTGGCGGACCTCCTGGTCCGGCCGGCAGCGCTCACGGGCACCATGGTGCCGGCCGACGAAGTGCCGACGCTGGTGGATGAAGTGCCGATCCTCGCCGTGCTCGCGAGCCGCGCGCGCGGGGAGACCGTGTTCCGGGAAGTGGGGGAGCTGCGTGTGAAGGAAAGCAACCGCCTCGAGCTGGTCGCCGCGAACCTGCGGGCCGTCGGTGTCAGCGCCGAGGCGCGCGGCAACGATCTGCACGTCCAGGGCGCGACGGAGCCGCCGCGCGGGCGCATCGAGACGGCCAAGGACCACCGATTGGCGATGGCGTTCGGCGTGCTGGGCACGGTGCCGGGTGCGAAGGTCGAGCTGTCCGAGCGCCGCTCGGTGGCGATCAGCTATCCCGGTTTCTTCCGCGACCTGCAGAGGATCGGTGCGCGTCGTCGCGCTTGACGGACCGGCGGCGTCCGGCAAGTCGTCCACGGCGCAGGCCGTGGCGCGCGCCCTCGGCTGGGCGCATCTCGATTCGGGAGCGCTGTATCGCGCATTGACCTTGGCGGCGTTGGACAATCTGCAGACAGGGGAAACGAGCCCGCAGCGAATTGTCGCCTTGGCGGAAGAACTGCCCGTGCGCCTCGTCCTGTCGGGCGATGCCTACGTGCCCGAGGTGGCGGGTGTCGACGTCGAGGACGCGATCCGCGGCGAACGGGTGACGGCGCACGTGTCGGCCGTGGCGGCGATCCCCGAAGTGCGGGCCTGGGCCAACGCGCAGCAGCGGCGCGCCGTGGCGGAGCATCCGGTGGGAGTGGTGGTGGACGGGCGCGACATCGGCACGGTCGTGTTCCCGGATGCGCCCGTGAAAGTGTTTCTCACCGCGACGCCGGACGAGCGCGCGCGCCGCCGCATCACCCAACGCGGTGAGGCGATGGACGAGCGCCGGCTGGCGCGCGAGAGCCAGGCGCTCGCCGCGCGCGACACGGCCGACTCGAACCGGCCCGTGGCCCCGCTGAAGCCCGCCGCCGACGCGGTGCTGCTGGACACGACCCATCTCACGCTGGATGAACAGGTTCGTCGCATTGTGGCGCTGGCGCGGGCTCGCTGGCCTGGGTAGCTTCCGTCCGCGTTCCTCCCCGGCGTTGTGCCGGGGGCAACCCCAGACCCACAACCAAAACCGGTGTCACGCATGCTGGCCGACCTGCAGGATCAAGAAGAAGAATCGCCGTCCGAGCGCCCCACCAAGCCGAAGCACTCCCCGCTGCGCGTCCGCTCCGATCTCCACGAGGAATACTCGTCGGACGAAATCGCGAAGATGACGGACTTGTACGAGGGCACCCTCTCCAACATCGAAGAGGGTGAAATCGTCAAATCCAAAGTCCTGCGCGTGACCGACACGGCCGTGATCCTCGACGTGGGCTTCAAGTCCGAGGGCGCGGTGCCGATCGAGGAGTTCAAGGACGCCAAGTCGCTGAAAGAGGGCGACGAGGTGGAAGTGTTCCTCGAGCACCTCGAGGACCAGGAAGGCGCGGTGGTCCTGTCCAAGAAGAAGGCCGACTTCATGCGGGTGTGGGAGAAGATCCGCGAAGCCTTCGAGAAGGACGAAGGGGTGCAGGGCACCCTCGTGAAGAAGATCAAGGGCGGCGTGGTGGTCGACCTGATGGGCGTGGACGCATTCCTGCCCGGCAGCCAGATCGCGCTGCGCCGCGTGCCGAATATCGACGAGCTGCTGGGCCAGTCGTTCGAATTCAAGATCATCAAGCTCAACAAGCGACGCCGCAACATCGTCGTGTCGCGCCGCGTGCTGCTCGAGGCCGAGCGCAAGACCAAGCGCGACGTCCTGATGAAGGAGCTGCAGGTCGGGCAGGTGCGCAAAGGCGTGGTGAAGAACATCACCGACTTCGGCGCCTTCATCGACCTGGGCGGGGTGGACGGCCTGCTGCACATCACCGACATGAGCTACGGCCGCGTGTCGCATCCCTCCGAGATGCTGCACATCGGACAGGAGCTCGAGGTCAAAGTCCTCGACATCGATTGGGAGCGCGAGCGCATCAGCCTCGGCTTGAAGCAGCTGCAGACGTATCCGTGGCAGAACGTCGCCGCCAAGTTCCCGGTCGGCACGCGCGTGCAGGGCAAGGTCGTCTCGATCACCAATTACGGCGCCTTCGTCGAGCTCGAGCCGGGCATCGAAGGCCTGGTGCACATCTCCGAGATGAGCTGGACGCGCAACGTCCGCCATCCGTCGAAAGTCGTGTCGATCGGCGAGACGATCGAGGCGGTCGTCCTGAAAGTCGAC
>DATLWA010000209.1:0-12178 GCA_035576905.1 Gemmatimonadales bacterium | reverse complement strand
CCGACGTCACGGTCCACTGCCCGTACAGCGTCATCTTGCCGTAGTTCATCTGCAGGCCGCCCGCAAACCAGAAGAACGCCTTGCTCGCGGCGGTGTGCGCGAGATCGTCGGCGGCGACGGCGTCGGCGAGCGCGGTGCAGTCGCTGTTGGGCGTCGTGCCCGAGCAGTCCACGACCGGATTGAGCACTTCCATCAGGGCGAAGCCGCCGCCCGCATAGGGCTCGACCACGCGCTGCAGCGGGAAGGCCATCAGGCCCGCCATCACGCGGCGCATGTCGTGGAAGGTGACGTCGCGCAGGCCCGAGCCGGAGTTCGGGTCCGCGATCACGGCCTTGTCGTCGCCCAGGAAGATTGCCTGCTCGTAGGCCACGTACAGCGCCGTGCGCTTGGCCGTGATCAGCCAGTGGCCGCCGACGATGGGGTCGTAGGTGTAGCCCATCGTGTTGGTCTTGGAGACGAACGCGCCGCCCTGCGCGCCCCAGTACCACTGGTATTGCGTGGCCGGCCGGCCGCTGCGCTGCTGCGGCTGGCTCAGGAAGTAGGACAGGCCGGCGGTCCCGATCACCTGACCGCCCCACGTGCCGGTGGGGAAGTTCGTCTTGGGCGACCAGATCGCGCGCCCTTCCAGGCGCAGCGCGATTTTGTCGCTCAAGAAGATGCGGTCGCCGACGCCGCCGTGCAGGCCGTTGTCGATGAAGTTGTACGGGGGGTCCTTGCCGAACACCAGGCGCGAATAGCCGCCCAGGATGTAGAACATGTTGCGGCCCGAGCCGTAATTGAGCACCAAGCTCGCGGCCGCCACCTGCATGGTTGCGGGCTGCGCGCTGTTGATGTTCGTGGTGCTCGCGTAGTTGCCTTCGACCTCGAGGCTCACCCGGTTGGTGAGGAAGTACCCGAGGCGGGCTCCACCGCCGAACTGGTTCCCCAACAGGAACGCCCGGTCGAACCGGGTGAACGAGGCGTACCCGCCCAGCTCGAGCTGGTCGGACCGCTGCGCCAAGGCCGGGCTGGCCGCCAGGGCAAGCGGCAGCACGGCAGCAAACACACGCAGGACCGGCTTCATCGGACTACCTCCATTTGAGGCTCCGAAGATAAGGTTCTAGGTTATTCTGCACAAGCAGGTTAAGAGGCGAGTTTGCGAAACTACTTGAAGTCTGGCTGCCTGCGGTGTTAGTGTCGCGATAGTGGCGACAGTTTGCCAGATTCCAGAGGCGCTTCCCGAGTCAAATCAGACCCAGCCGCGCGCCGACTTTCTTGAATGCGGCGAGCGCAAAATCCAAGTCGTCGCGGCTGTGGGCCGCCGACAGCTGGCAGCGCACCCGCGCGTGGCCCTGCGGCACGACCGGATAACCGAATCCGGTGACGAACACGCCCTCAGCCAGAAGCAGGTTGCTCATCTCGATCGCTTTCGCCGTCTCCCCCAGAATCACCGGCACGATGGCGGTCTCCCCCGGGAGCGGCTGGAAGCCCAGGGCCCGCAGCTGCTCGCGGAAGTACTTGGCGTTGGCGTGCAGCCGCGTCACCAGCTCGGGATGCGCCTCGACGTGCCGCACGGCGGCGAGCGCCGACGCGGCGACCGTCGGCGGCAAGGCGTTGGAAAAGAGCTGCGGCCGGGAGCGCTGCGTCAGGTAGTCGGTGAGCGCGCCGGCGCCCGCCGTGAGCCCGCCGGCAGCACCCCCCAGCGCCTTGCCCAGCGTCGACGTGATGATGTCCACCTTGCCCAGCACGCCGCAGTGCTCGGCCGTGCCGCGGCCCGTCTTGCCGAGCGCGCCGGTGGCGTGGGAGTCGTCCATGGCGACCACCGCGTCGTATTTCTTGGCCAGCTCCAGGATGTCCGCGAGCCGCGCGATGTCCCCTTCCATCGAGAACACGCCGTCGGTGAATACCAACCGCAGCCGCGCCCCGCGTGCCGCCTTGAGCTTCTCCTCCAGGTCGGCCATGTCGGAGTGCCGGTACACCGCGGTCTGGCACTTGGTGATGGTCTTGGCCAGCCGCACGGCGTCGATGATCGACGCGTGATTGAGCTGGTCCGAAATGACGATGTCCTGCTCGCCCAAGAGGGTGGGGCAGAGCCCCTCGTTGGCATTCCAGCAGCTGACATAGGTGAGCGAGGACTCGCACCCCACGAACCGGGCCAGCGCCTGCTCCAGATCGCGATGGACCGTGAACGTCCCGCAGATGAATCGGACCGATCCCGTCCCGGCGCCGAACTGATCCAGCGCCTTTTTCCCCGCCGCCACCACCTCCGGCGTGTTGCAGAGGCCGAGGTAGTTGTTGGACGAGAGGATCACCACTTCGCCCCGGCCTTCCATCTGGACTCGGGGCCCCTGCGGTGAGGCGAGATAGTTGAGGCGTTTGTAGACGCCGTCCCGCTGGAACTGGTCCAGCTCGGTCTGCAGACGAGCAGTGAGACTCATGCGATCTCCAGGATCACTTTGCCCGCGTCGCCCGAGCGGATGGCGGCGAGGGCGTCGTCGATTTTGGCGAGGGGAAAGCGGTGCGTGATCACCGGGCGCGGGTCGACCAGCCCGCTCGACAGAAAACGCCGCATCTGATGCCAGGTCTCGTACATCTTGCGGCCGATCACGCCGTACAGCGTGATGCCCTTGAAGATGATCTCGCTCGCGAAATCCACCGGCACCTCGCCCTTGGGAATGCCCAGCAGCTGCACCCGGCCGCCCATGCGGATCGTGGCGAAGGCCTGATGCAGCGCGGCCGGGACGCCCGACATCTCGCACACCACGTCCACCCCTTCGCCGCCCGTTTCCGCGAGCACGGCGCGCACGACGTCGTCCTTGGCGGCGTTGATCACAACGTGGGCGCCCATCTTCTTCGCCAGGGCGAGACGGTTGGGGTTCACGTCCGACGCGATGACCTTGGCGGCGCCCGCCGCCCGGGCGATCCCCACGGCGAAGCAGCCGATCGGCCCGCACCCCACGATGAACACGGTGCTGCCCGGGATCTCCGCGGTCAGCACCGTATGGAAGGCGTTGCCCATCGGGTCCATGATCGCCCCGATTTCCGTGGGAATGCCGTCGAGCGTCATGACGTTGGTGGCGGGCATGGCGATGAACTCGGCGAAGGCGCCGTCGCGGTCCACGCCGATGATGCGGGTGTTCTTGCAGATATGGCCGTTGCCCGTGCGGCACGCCTGGCAATGTCCGCAGATGATGTGTCCCTCCGCGGTCACCAGCTGACCCACCTGAAACTCCGTCACGCCCGGGCCGAGGGCGGCGACTTCCCCCGCGAACTCATGGCCCACCACCAGGGGCGGCTTGATGCGGCCCTGCGCCCAGGCGTCCCAATCGGCGATGTGCAGGTCGGTGCCGCACACGCCGGCGTGGCGGACACGGATCAGCACTTCGCCCGGGCCCGCGACGGGCTTGGGGACGGTGGACACGGTGAGACCAGGGGCGCGCTGCGCCTTGACGATCGCTTGCATCGGCACCGGGGTCGGGGTGGGGAGAATCTACCTACGACCCGCGCGGTGGGTCAGTCTGGGTACAGCGCCGGCGACTGGGCCGGTTCGACGCGCACGGCGCAGCATTTCAGCTCCGCCATCTTCGCGTAGGGATCCAGGATGGGGTTGGTCAGAAGATTGGCCGCCGCTTCGCGGAAGTGGAACGGCACGAACACCTGTCCCGGCGCCACGCGCTCGGACACGCGTGCGGCGCTGACCATCGTATTGCGGCGCGACGTCAGGCGGATCAGGTCGCCCTCGACCACCCCGAGCCGGGCGGCGTCGTCGGGGTGGATCTCGACCACCGGCGTGGGCTCGCGGGCGTCGAGGCCCGAGGCGCGCCGCGTCATCGTGCCCGTATGCCAGTGGTAGAGCTGGCGTCCCGTGTTCATGACGAACGGGTAGTCATCGTCGGGCAGCTCGACCGGCGGGGCGTACTCGACCGGCACCATCAGCGCTTTGCCGTCCGCCGTGGGGAACCGGTCGGCAAACAGGAAATCGGTGCCGGGGTGCGCCTGATTCGGGACGGGGTACTGCAGGCCCGCGCCTTCGAGGCGCGGATAGGTGGCGCCCGCCCACGACGGCGTGACCTGCACGATCTCGTTCATCACGTCTTCCGCCGTGCCGAACTTCGTGGGCAATCCCAGCCGCCGGGACAGCTCGGTCAGGATCTCGAGGTCGCCGCGCGCTTCGCCGGGGGGCGGTACGGCCTGGTGCGAGATCTGGATGCGCCGCTCGGTGTTCACGAACGTCCCGGTCTTCTCGGCGAAGCTCGAGGCGGGGAGCACCACGTCGGCATAGCGGGCGGTCTCCGTGAGGAACAGGTCCTGTACGGCCAGGAACTCGAGCTCGCGGAACCAGTGCTCGGCGTGCGCGATGTCGGGGTCCGAGATGATCGGGTTCTCGCCCATGATGAACATGCCGCGGACGCCGCTCTCTTCCTTCACGACCTCGGTCACCATGAGTCCCTCCTTCAACGAGAGGGACTCCGCCGGCACCCCCCATACCTTGGCGTACTCGGCGCGGACCGCGGGGTCTTTCACACTGCGGTAATCGGTGTAGACGAACGGAATCGCGCCCATGTCCGACGCGCCCTGCACGTTGTTCTGACCGCGTACCGGCATCATCGCCGCGCCCCAGCGGCCGATCATGCCGCAGGCGAGCATCAGGTTGAGCAACGACGCCACCAGGTCGGTGCCGTTGGCGTGCTGGGTGAGCCCCATTGCCCACAGCGTGCTGGTGTTGGGCCCGCGCGCGTAGATCTCGGCGGCCTGGCGGATCAGCGCTGCCGGGACGCCGGTGATCTTGGACGCGCGCTCGGGATCGTAGGGCGCCACGGCCTTGCGGACGGCCTCGAAGTTCGTGGTGCGCGTGGCGATGAATGCCTTGTCCTCGAGACCGCGCGCCAGGATGTGGCTCAACATCGCGCTGAACAGGGCGACGTCCGTGCCCGGCAGCATCTGCAGGTGCACGTCGGCGCGGTCCGCCAGCTCGGTGCGCCGCGGGTCGGCCACGATGAGCTTGGCGCCGCGCTCGCACGCCCGCTTCAGCGCCGCCCCGAACACCGGGTGCGTTTCGGTCGTGTTCGCGCCGGCGATGAAGATCACGTCGCAGGCCGTCTCCACTTCGCGCATCGAGCCCGACGCCGCCGACGTGCTGAGCGCCCGTTGCATCGCCGCGACCGACGTGGAATGGCACAGCCGGGTGCAGTGGTCGACGTTGTTCGTGTTGAGCGCGGCCCGGAACAGGCGCATCAACAGATAGTTCTCTTCGTTGGAGCACTTGGCGGACGAGAAGCAGGACAACGCGTCGCCCCCGCGCTCCCGCTTGATGCGTCCCAGCTCCTGCGCCGTCAGCTCGAGGGCTTCGTCCCAGGTCGCTTCGCGGAACGGCTCGTACCACGCCGCCGGCGTCGCGACGCGATCGCGGATGTCGAGGTCGATACGCTCCAACAGGGGCAGCTGACGGACCGACTTGCCGGTGGCGCGCGGCGGCGTCGCCGGCTTCGACTCACCGCCCTCGCCCTCGATGCTCTGCCACGGTCCGCCGCGCCGCTCCGCGCCCTGCGCGCCGCGCCACACCCAGCGCTCGCCTTCCTTCTTCCAGCCGCGCCGGATCAGCGGCTTGAGCAGGCGGTCTTTGTGCTGCGGGAAGTCGTAGCCGAAGCGGCCCTTCACGCAGGTGGAGCCGTAGTTCGGGGTGTTCGCTTCGATGTCGGGGGACGTGACGCGCGAGATCTGGCCGTCGGCCACGTGGAGGTCCACCTGGCAGCCGACGCCGCAGTACGGGCAGACGCCGCGCACCACGCGCTCCGGCCGGCGGATCTGGTCGGCGGAGAAACGCTGGCGCGGCATCACCTCGAAAATCGCGCTGGTCGGGCAGACGCGGACACACTCGCCGCACCACGTGCAGCCCGCCTTGTCCGGATCGCCGTCGGCGCCCACGATGATCTCGGCGTGCTCGCCGCGGTAGGCCACGTCCAGCACGCCCACGACCTGGATGTCCTCGCACGCCCGCACGCAGCGGGTGCACAGGATGCAGGTCGTCATGTCGTGACGGATCATCGGATCGCCGGGGCGCTCGTCGCCCGAGCGCAGCGCCAGGTCGCGGCCGGTGAGCGGTGTGGGCTCGACCTCGTAGCGGGCGACGTAGCGCTCGAACTCGTTGCGCGGGTGGGCATGGCCGCCGTTGGCGAGGTGCTCGCCGGGGTAGCGCTCGAGCAGCATGCGCAGCACGCCGCGGCGGTTCTCGACGGCGGCGTGTGATTCGGTGGTCACCTTCATCCCGTCCGCGACCTTGGCGGCGCAGGCCGGGAGCAGCTTGGGCTGCCCCTCCACCGAGACCAGGCAGATGCGGCAGTTGCCGACGACCGGCAGTTTGGGATACCAGCACAGGGTGGGGACGTCGATCCCCGCCGACCGCGCCGCCTCGAGAATGGTGGCGTCGGCGCTGGCCTCGATGGCGCGCCCGTCGATCGTGATGGTCGGCATCAGACTCAGAAAATGATACGTCTATGTCGCTACGGCAATTGCACTTGAAAGCACGAAGGGCCGGCACTGGCGCCGGCCCTTCGTATTGTCTGCTTCCCTGCGGTCAGACGGTGTGGTCGACCGGCAGGTGGTTGTGCGTGTGATCTTCGCCCTCGGCCTCGTCAGAGAACCAGCAATAGGCCCAGATCTTGGCCGGGCGCAGGACCCGCTGTCCAGCACGCAGAATGATCCCGATCGGTTCGTCGTCCAGGACCAATGGTAGGCTCGTCATGCTTCCCAGTTCCAAGTTGTGAGACACCATGGACTAAGGCAGGAATCCTGCCATGCGGTGCCTTTTGCAACTTGCTGTATGGCAACTGGTTACAGACTGAGCCGATGTGGGTGATCAGGTCAAGTACCTAGTCTGACACGTTCGCGGCTGTGTCAAGGCGACGCTCCGAGCGTGTCGCGACGAAGGCGCCGCGGTCGCTTTTCTTGGCCCGCTCGATCTCCCACCCGCGATAGAGCGACTCCAGTGACTCGGGCTCGAGCCGGATGACCTCCGGCGCTTCCGCCGGGGGGAGCAGCACGTGCACGCCGCTCGAGCGGGTGCGCGCCTGGAGGTCGCCGACGAGCGCGCGGCGGTCGCGGTTCTTGGTCGCGGCGAGTGCCGCGGCGTCGAGCACCGCGAGGTCGATGGTGACGTCGGGGAGCCACGCGCCGAACTGCACGACCAGCGCCTGGAACCGCGCGCCGAGCTGTTCGCTCACGGCGCGGCCCTCCGCGGCTTCGACCGCGTGCAAGTCGGGATCGAGGAGGAAGACTTCGACGTCGTACGCCGCGAGAAACAGCGCGGCCGGCAACGCGCCCGCGCCGACCACCAGCGTCACGTCGCCCGGCTCGAGGCGGCGCGCGAGTGCGGCGAGCGGCGTGCGGGGCTCGAGTCCCCAATGCGTCGGCTCGCGCTGCGCGGTGCGCAGCGCGCGGTGCTTCTGGGTCCAGCGGCGGAACGACGGCAGCTTGAGCCGCCGGAAAATGATTTCGTCGACGTGCTCGAGCAGCAGCACCTCGGTGAGCAGGTACTGGCCCTGGGCGCTGGTGGCGAGCTCGCGCGCGGCCTCGTCACCGATCTGCAGCAGCTGGTTGCGCGGCAGGCGGTCCTTGTACTCCTCGAGGCGCTGCAGGATGAATTCCTGATACTCCTGGCGCAGCGAGCGCGGCGCGCGGCGCGACGGGCGGGCGGCATCGCGGGGCGACGTGCTCAGCATGGCTCGACGTGCACCGTGACTTCGCTGAGCGCCAGGTCGCGCTTGAGACGCTCTTCGACCTGGTCGGCGATGGCGTGCGCCGACTGCACGTTGGCGTCGCCATCCACGGCGATCGTGACCTCGGCGTAGCGGACGTTGGCGCTGCCGCGCGAGCGAATGCCGTACGCGCTCTTCACGCCGCCCACGTCCTGCGCGGCGTTGCGGATCGCGGCCGTGTCCACGGCGCGCTGGTCCACCAGCTCCGGGATCGACTCCTGGAGGATCCGGTAGGCGACCCGCACGATCAGCCCCGAGATCACGATCGCGAACGCGGGGTCGGCCCACCACCAGCCGCGCCGCGCCAGCAGCAGGCCGATCAGTACGCCGATCGTGATCAACACGTCGCTCTTGGTATGCGACGCGTCGGCGATGAGCAGATGGCTCGCCAGCTCGTGGCCGCGGCGGTTCTCATACCAGGCGACCAGCACGTTGATGCCGAGCGTGGCGACCAGGATGGCGAGCTGCAGGGTGGAGGGTTGGGGCGCGGAGTGGCTGCCCGCCAGGCGGCCGAGGGCGCCGCGCACCAGCTCGAAGCAGGTGATCGAGAGAAAGCCGACGATCAGCAAGGCGCCGAGCGTCTCGAATTTCTGGTGACCGTAGGGATGGTCGTCGTCGGGGGCCTTCGAGGCGACGCGCACCACGACCAATGCCAGCACGTTGTTGAGCGCGTCGACCGCGGAGTGGAGGGTGTCGCCCAGAACGGCAAGGGAGTGGGCGGCGAGGCCGACGCCGAGCTTCGCCCCGACCACAACCAGGTTGGCGAGGAGCAAGCCGAGCAGGACGCGGCGGACCTGAGTGGTCCGGTCGGCCGTCTCGGGCCGGGGCATCGCCATGGCTGCAAGCTTGTAACGGCGGCCGATTTAGTCAACGGCCGCGCCGCCGGCGGCGCGGAGGAGGGCCCCCTTCAGGTACCCGGTTTCGGGGATGGTGAGGACTTCGGGGTGGTCCCGCCCGGCGCCGGTGAGGGTCAGCAGCTGCAGGCGGCGCCCGCTGTCGGCCGCCGCGCCGGCCAGCATCTTCACGAACGGCTCGCGGTGCACGTGGAACGAGCAGGAGCAGGTGAGCAGCAGGCCGCCGGGCGCGAGCAGCCGCATCGCGCGCAGGTTGATCTCCTTGTAGCCCGCGAGGGCGCGGGGCACGCTGGTTTTGGTCTTGGCGAAGGCCGGGGGATCGAGCACCACCGTGTCGAACTGTTCGCCGCGGCGCTCGTAGTCGCGCAGCAAATCGAACGCGTTCGCTTCCTTCCAGACGATGTTGGTCAGACGGTTCAGCGCCGCGTTTTCCGCACCGCGCGCCAGCGCCTCGGCGCTCGAGTCCACGGCGATCACCTCGCGCGCGCGCCGCGCCAGGTGCAGCGCGAACGACCCGTGATAGGCGAAGAGATCGATCGCACGACCGCCCGCGCGCCCCGCCGCGCCGATCAGAGCGCGATTCTCCCGCTGGTCGAGGAAGGCGCCGGTTTTCTGGCCGGTCAGCGGGGCCGCGAGGTAGCGCACCCCGTCCTCCTCTACTTCTACCGTATCGGGGACGGGCCCCGCCACGGTGACGACCTCCAGCGGCAGGCCTTCGTGGCGGCGCACGGGGGCGTCGTTGCGCAACACCACCCCGGTGGGTTGGAGTACTTCCTGAATGCCGGCCAGCACGTCGGCGCGCGCGGCTTCGAGCCCGGCCGACAACAGCTGGGCCACGACGTAGGGTCCGTAGCGGTCCACGATCAGTGACGGCAGGCCGTCGCCCTCGCCGTGGACGATCCGGTACGCGGAGGCCGTGATGCCCGCGCGCGCGGCGAGCGCCTGCGCGATGCGGTCACGCCACCAACGGGCGGTGATCGGCGCGGGATCGCGCGTGAGCAGGCGCAGCCGGATTTCCGACTTGGGCGAGTACAGCGCTTGTCCCAGGAAGCGGCCGCGGCGGTCGTTCACGGGCATGATGCCGGGCTCCGCGCCCGGCTCTTTGGTGACATCGCTGCGATAGATCCAGGGATGGCCGTAACGCCAGCGGTCGGCGCCGGTGGCGCTGACGACGATGCTCATCCGCGGCGATCGGGCCGCAGCGCCGCGGCGTCGCGCAGGTACGTATGTTTCAGCGCCGCGGCGGGCCGGTCGGTATAGAACTGCAGCAGCACGCGCACGCAGCGGGGCAGGCCGCCGGGCACGGCGACCTCGCTGGCGCCGAGCAGCGGCACGCTGGTCCAGCCGAGCTGCCGCGCCGCGCGCGCTGGATAATCGGCGGTCAGGTCGGGCGACGACGTGAAGATCGCGCTCTCGATGTCGTCGGGCGCGAAGCCGTTCGCCTGCTGCAGCGCGCGCAGCAGCTCGGCGGTCGCGTCGAGAATCGCTTCGCTCGTGTTCGCGGTCGCCGTGGTGGCGCCGCGCAGCCCGCGCAGGATCTTGGTCATGACGCTCGCATCTTGGGTCCGCTTGATGGTGCTCACGGATGACGCGCTCCTCAAGGGGCGCGACGCCGTGGACGTGTGCGCCCGCGCCGTGGGGGGCGGCGCGACGCTAATCCAGGTACGCTCCAAGACGCAAGCCCCGCTCGCGGTTGCGAGCCTCACGCGCGCGTTGGTGGCGGCGCTGGCCGTGCCCGTGCTCGTCAACGACCGGGTGGACGTGGCGCTCGCCGCCGGTGCCGCCGGCGCGCACCTGGGGCAGGACGACCCACCGCTCGATCGCCTCCGTCCGATCCTGCCGCCGGGATTCATTCTTGGGATTTCGGTAGGCAGCGCCGCCGAGGCCGATCGGGTGCGTGACTGGCCCGTCGATTACTGGAGCGTGGGGCCCTGCTACACCACCGACACCAAGTCCGATGCAGGCGCGGCGCTGGGGGTCGAGGGGTTCGCGGCCCTCGCCCGGCGCGCGCCGCCGGGCGTGCCGGTGGTGGCGATCGGTGGCATCACCGCGGCGAACGCCCGCCCACTCCTCACAGCGGGCGCGGCGGGCGTCGCCGTGATCGCCGCGGTGCTCGCGGCGAGCGACCCAGAGCGGGCAGCGCGGGAGCTGGCGCAGGCGCTGCGCTAGACCGGCGCTGCGTTCACTGGGCCACCCGCTGCGGCGTCTGGCTGCGGGCGAGCGAGCCGTTCCCCAGCTGGCCGTTCGCGTTGTCGCCCCAGCAGTACGCGATCCCCGCGGCGGTCAGGCCGCAGGTGTGCGAGTCTCCGGCGGCGATGGCGACGAACGGAGGCGCGCCGAGCACGGCGCCGGCCACCGAATCGGCGACGGCGCTCGTTGCGACGCCAAGCTCGCCGTACGGGTTGTAGCCCCAGCAGTACGCCGCGCCGGTGACGGGCTGCAGGGCGCAACTGTGCGCCCCGCCGCTTGTGACCTGGGCGAACTGCGGATTCCCCCAGAGCGACACTGCGGACACTTGGTCCGCCGACGCGCCGTCACCCAGCTCCCCGCTGCCGTCGCCGCCCCAGCACATGGCCGTGTTGTCACTCTGCACCGCGCAGGTGTGAAACACGCCGGGGGCTACGGCGACGAACGTGTTGCTTCCGCCGAGGACGCCGGCTGGCCGGTTCCACGACGATGTGTCGCCCGCGCCGATCTGACCGTACGCACCCCAGCCCCAACACACCGCCCCCCCGCCGGAAACACCGCAGGTGTGGTACGCACCTGCGCGCAACTGAGAATACTGCAGGGGGCTGCTGAAGAGCGGTCCTGCGACGGCGTTAGGCGTCCAGACATCGCTTGTCGAGACGTTGCCGAGCTGTCCGTAATAGTTGTAACCCCAGCAGTACGCGTATCCGCCTACCAAGCCGCAGGTATGATAGGCCCCAGTCGTGATGGACGTGAAGGTGTGACTGCCAGCGACGAGCACGGGCAACGAATCGGGATTGGTGGTACCGTCGCCCAGCTGCCCATTGGAGTTGTAGCCCCAGCAGTACGCGGCGCCGCCCCCGACGATGCCGCAGGCGTGACCGTATCCGACGGCGATCTGTTGGAAGCGATAGCCGCCGGAGACGAGCACGGGAGTCGATTGCGAGGTTGTGCTGCCGTTGCCGAGCTGCCCGTACTGGCCGCCACCCCAGCAGTAGGCAGCGCCGGTCGTGGTGAGCGCGCACGTAGACTGCGTGCCCGCCGCCAGCTGATTGAACCTGAGGTGCACGCCGAAGGGCGCGCTGGTATCGGGCGGTTGCACGCCGGTGGTGGCGACCAACGTATAGCCGTCCCCCGGCCGATCGACACTCAGGCCGGGAAACGTTGCCACACCACCCACGGTGAGCCGGGACGATTGTCCCGACAACGTCGCGCCGCCTGGGTTCGCCCCCAGCCCGATCCCGACGAACAAGAGCGCGCTGGTCACCGTATTCCCGAACGCGTCCTGAACCGCCACCTGCACGGCCGGTTTGATCGAGTCCGCACCTTGCGCGCTTGGATTCGGCTCCGTCAGGAAGCCGAGCTGCGCGGCGGCGCCGGCGGTCACGTTGAAGGCGGCGCTGG